>NZ_JBWXVD010000009.1:0-3249 GCF_059901115.1 Fructilactobacillus sp. X7R4C1 | reverse complement strand
ACTTTGTTCTTTGAAAACTAGATAATATTATTTTCTGTATTAATTATATTTTAATTATAATTTTAACCGAGAAATAACCACTACGTTATTTGAGTTTTTTAAAATAGTTTAAATCGCAAATACTCAATAACTTACATCACGAAGTGATGCAGGTTAAGTTATTAAGGGCGCATGGTGAATGCCTTGGTACTAGGAGCCGATGAAGGACGGAACTAACACCGATATGCTTCGGGGAGCTGTACGTAAGCTTTGATCCGGAGATTTCCGAATGGGGAAACCCAATCATCTTAGTCGATGATTGCACGACAGTGAATTCATAGCTGCCGTGCGGTAGACGCGGGGAACTGAAACATCTAAGTACCCGCAGGAGTAGAAAAAAATTTCGATTCCCTCAGTAGCGGCGAGCGAACGGGGAACAGCCCAAACCGATCAGTTTACTGGTCGGGGTTGTAGGACTGAACATTTGAGTTACAAAAGAATCTGATAGTCGAATCAGTTGGGAAGCTGAGCCATAGATGGTGATAGCCCAGTAGACGAAATCAGGTTCCCTCAGTTCAGGATCCTGAGTACGGCGACACACGTGAAACGTCGTCGGAAGCCGGGAGGACCATCTCCCAAGGCTAAATACTACCTAGTGACCGATAGTGAACCAGTACCGTGAGGGAAAGGTGAAAAGCACCCCGGAAGGGGAGTGAAATAGTTCCTGCAACCATGTGCCTACAAGCAGTTAGAGCCCGTTTAAGGGTGATAGCGTGCCTCTTGTAGAATGAACCGGCGAGTTATAGTTGCATGCAAGGTTAAGTTGAAAAAGCGGAGCCGAAGCGAAAGCGAGTCTGAATAGGGCGTTGAAGTATGTTGCCATAGACCCGAAACCAGGTGATCTATCCATGTCCAGGATGAAAGTGCGGTAATACGCACCGGAGGTCCGAACCCGTGTACGTTGAAAAGTGCTGGGATGAGGTGTGGATAGCGGTGAAATTCCAAACGAACTTGGAGATAGCTGGTTCTCTCCGAAATAGCTTTAGGGTTAGCCTCGGAGTTTAGAATCATGGAGGTAGAGCCACTGTTTGGACAAGGGGTCCGTCTTGGATTACTAAGTTCAGATAAACTCCGAATACCATTGATTTATATCCGGGAGTCAGACGATGAGTGATAAGATCCATCGTCGAAAGGGGAACAGCCCAGACCGCCAGTTAAGGTCCCTAAATATATGCTAAGTGGAAAAGGCAGTGGAGTTGCATAGACAACTAGGATGTTGGCTCAGAAGCAGCCACCATTTAAAGAGTGCGTAATAGCTCACTAGTCGAGTGATTCTGCGCCGAAAATTTACCGGGGCTAAGCATATTACCGAGACTGCGGACGCGACTTTGTCGCGTGATAGGAGAGCGTTCTAAGGGCAACGAAGCTAGACCGTAAGGACTAGTGGAGCGCTTAGAAGTGAGAATGCCGGTATGAGTAGCGAAAAATCAGTGAGAATCTGATTCACCGAATGACTAAGGTTTCCTGGGGAAGGCTCGTCCACCCAGGGTTAGTCGGGACCTAAGTCGAGGCCGAGAGGCGTAGACGATGGATAACAGGTTGAGATTCCTGTACTAGTTATTAACGTTTGAGTGATGGAGGAACGCAGAAGGCTAAGTTGTGCATCCTGATGGAGATGGATGTTCAAGTCGTAAGTCAGGTCAAGAGAGAAATGCTTTTGATCGAGTTGACAAGCGACGATGAGGACCGAAATTATAGTAGGGAAGCAACTGATGTCACGCTGCCGAGAAAAGCTTCTAACGAGTTAATAACTACCCGTACCGCAAACCGACACAGGTAGTCGAGGAGAGTATCCTCAGGTGAGCGAGAGAACTCTCGTTAAGGAACTCGGCAAAATGACCCCGTAACTTCGGAAGAAGGGGTGCTGTCCTAACGGACAGCCGCAGTGAAGAGGCCCAGACGACTGTTTATCAAAAACACAGGTTTCTGCAAAATCGTAAGATGACGTATAGGGGCTGACGCCTGCCCGGTGCTGGAAGGTTAAGTGGAAGAGTTAGCTTCGGCGAAGCTCCGAAATGAAGCCCCAGTAAACGGCGGCCGTAACTATAACGGTCCTAAGGTAGCGAAATTCCTTGTCGGGTAAGTTCCGACCCGCACGAAAGGCGTAACGATCTGGGCACTGTCTCAACGAGAGACTCGGTGAAATTAAGATACCTGTGAAGAAGCAGGTTACCCGCGACAGGACGGAAAGACCCCATGGAGCTTTACTGTAGCTTGATATTGGGTGTTTGCACAGCTTGTACAGGATAGGTAGGAGCCATTGAAACCGGAGCGCTAGCTTCGGCGGAGGCGTCATTGGGATACTACCCTTGCTATGTGAACACTCTAACCCTGAGCACTCAACGTGCTCGGAGACAGTGTCTGGTTGGCAGTTTGACTGGGGCGGTCGCCTCCTAAATAGTAACGGAGGCGCCCAAAGGTTCCCTCAGAATGGTTGGAAATCATTCAAAGAGTGTAAAGGCAGAAGGGAGCTTGACTGCGAGACATACAGGTCGAGCAGGGACGAAAGTCGGGCTTAGTGATCCGGTGGTACCATATGGAAGGGCCATCGCTCAACGGATAAAAGCTACCCTGGGGATAACAGGCTTATCTCCCCCAAGAGTTCACATCGACGGGGAGGTTTGGCACCTCGATGTCGGCTCATCGCATCCTGGGGCTGTAGTTGGTCCCAAGGGTTGGGCTGTTCGCCCATTAAAGCGGTACGCGAGCTGGGTTCAGAACGTCGTGAGACAGTTCGGTCCCTATCCGTCGCGGGCGCAGGAAATTTGAGAGGAGCTATCCCTAGTACGAGAGGACCGGGATGGACATACCGCTGGTGTACCAGTTGCGCCGCCAGGCGCACAGCTGGGTAGCTATGTATGGATGAGATAAACGCTGAAAGCATCTAAGTGTGAAACTCGCCTCGAGATGAGATTTCCCATTCCTTTATGGAAGTAAGACCCCTGAAAGATGATCAGGTAGATAGGTTAGAAGTGGAAGCGTAGTGATACGTGAAGCGGACTAATACTAATCGGTCGAGGACTTAACCAAGCAAAAAGAAGTGGAAGTTAATCGGGCAGAGAAGATATTATCTAGTTTTGAGAGAACGAAGTTCTTTCTAAGTGTGGTGGCGAAAGCCTGAAGGATACACCTGTTCCCATGCCGAACACAGAAGTTAAGCTTCAGCACGCCAAGAGTAGTTGGGGGATCGCCCCCTGCAAGGGTAGGACG
>NZ_JBWXVD010000008.1:0-10758 GCF_059901115.1 Fructilactobacillus sp. X7R4C1 | reverse complement strand
GCAGCTTACGGTGCCAGTGCAACTAACGAAGATGGAACTCCCGCAAAGATTACCAAGATTGATACTTCGAAAGTTAACAATCAGGTTCCTGGACAGTATCAAGTATCCATTACCGCCTCAAACGGCAAAACCTTCTTCGTACCAGTCACCGTTTTAGCTAACCAAGCTAACATCACCGCCCGTGGTATTTCCATCTATGCTGGCGATAACGTTCCAACCGATGCAGCAGCTTACGGTGCCAGTGCGACTAACGAAGACGGTACTAAAGCAACGATTACTAAGATTGATACTTCGAAAGTTAACAACCAGGTTCCTGGACAATATCAAGTCGCAATTTCTGCCTCAAATGGCAAGACGTTCTTTGTTCCGGTCACTGTTTTAGCAAATCAAGCTAACATCACGGCTCACGGCATTACGATCTATGCTGGCAACAACGTGCCAACCGATGCAGCAGCTTACGGTGCCACTGCCACAAATGAAGATGGTACCAAAGCAACAATTACCAAGATTGATACTTCGAAGGTTAATAATCAGGTGCCAGGTCAATACCAAGTTGCGATTTCTGCTTCAAACGGCAAGACTTTCTTCGTACCCGTAACGGTTCTGGCTAACCAGGCCAACATTACCGCTCATGGAATTACCATCTATGCTGGTGACAACGTTCCTACTGACGCCGCAGCGTATGGAGCTACTGCCACAAACGAAGACGGCACACCCGCAACAATTACTAAAGTGGATACTTCCAAGGTTAACAATCAGGTACCGGGTCAGTACCAAGTGGCCATTAGTGCATCCAACGGTAAAACCTTCTTTGTCCCAGTAACGGTTTTGGCTAAGAACGCTACCAACCCTGACGAATCCGGAAACAACGGTAGTGGTAATCAACCATCTAATCCAGAAAATCATGACAACAATGATGGAAATGGTGAAAATCCAAGCACGCCAAATAACGAAGGTGGAAATGATAACGGTGGTAGTCAAGTTGCTCCCAATCAACCAACAAATAACGCTGGATCGTCGGTAACTCCAGACAATCATGGTGACCACGTTTCAAAGCCTTCTGATCAAATTCCATCAGTTCCTGGTAACGAAGGTCAGAGTTCAACTGCTGCTAATCAGTCAACAAATCCGACTAGTGAGATCGCCAATGGAGGTAAGCAAACAACCACTTCTACTTCACTAAATAATCAAAATCAACCTTTAAACACTAATGCTGGTCATCAAATGACCATGAAGCCCCAAGGTGAGCAAGCTTCTCAAGCAACTAATCAATCCAACCAAAAGAGCGTTAAGAAAAACAAGCACGTTTTACCACAAACTGGGCAAAAGACTGCTACTTTCTTAGAACTCATTGGACTAGGCTTCATTGGTTCTGCTTTAGCTTTGGCTCTTCGTGATTTAAAACACCGCGTTAAATAAAAATAGATAAATTTTAAGCCACTATCATTTGATAGTGGCTTTTTTAGAATCTAAAAAGGACTCCCAAAATTTTGAACTTTGAGGGTCCTTATTAACCAATTAATTATTTACTTTTGAAAACGTTTGGTTTCATATGCTGAATGACTCTATTATTCATTAACACGTACAGGATTACGATTTGAATCGGAGTTGCGATGATGTTTTTGACAATCCGGATTGGCAGGTAATAGAAAAACGACGTGTTGGACATGATTGAGATCCAGAGGGTGTTGAAAAAGACGTTAATCACTAACGTGACAATTACCATCGTGATCGTCAAGCGCACCCAACCAATTTTTTGGTGGTGATAAAAAGCAAAACTATATATCAGGGCGGCTAACACGGCGGTAAAAGTGTAACCAATGAAAAAGCCGTACCCATTAATAAATGATTGCAGAATATCTAAAATCACTGCCGAGATGGAGGCCCAGAATGGACCAAACCACCATGCGATAAATACAGCGGCAATAAAGCCAAATCCAATCTCCAGATAACTAGTCTGAAACTGAATCTTACCTAAAACAATCTTGATGGCCATCAAAACCGCTAGATAGGTTAATCCCTTGGTGCTTAGGGGGAGCATCCCCCAATGTTCTAATTCTTTCTTCATACTGACATCTCCTTAGTGGAGCTGCCACCAAAATTGGCATAAATTAAAGTGGCGAATGCGGACCAAGCACCGCAAACTGTTAGTTTTTCGTTCAGCGTTCACATTCCGTTCCGCCGACACTTAACGCGCAAGGTCCTACTCCTAAATTTTTAGAACATTCTAAGTATACTCCTTTTAAGATAATTGTTTTGTTAAATATGGTCAGTCTGGGAATCGAACCCAGATTATCGAAGCCATCGCTGACCTACCATGACTAAGGTAAGAGAAAAAATAAGAAAATTGGTTTGATTAATAAGTAAGTATTAATCAAAGGTCCCTTTCCGATTAGTTCTCTTTGGAATTAACTACCTATGTATGATTTCTATTTATAAAAGCCCCGCCAGAGGAATGTACAAATCATATATATTAAAGATCGTAATTAAACTTTTAAAATTTAAACATAATAAGTAGTTAAGTGCAGAGGGAAGAATCGAACTCCCGTTGTTAAAAGTTACCAGACTCCGCAATAATTTATTCATCTAAGATACTAACAGGAACCAATTATTAATTGAGATCATATGTAAAAATAATACATTATTTTAAAAGAAAATTAAACGTATTTTTAGTTCATAATGAGGTACTATGAACCGTAAGAAAAAGACTAGTGCCCGTCTGTGGGCGCTAGTCTCTGGAAATTAAATTGTGATTACAAAATTAAATTATTGAAAACTAATGATTTTAAAATCGTCGTCATCGGCAAAAATCTCAAAGTTAAAGACCTGACCTAAATCGTAGTGTTCGACGTGATAGGCAACGTTGTCGTCAATGGCGTTTTCAAGTTTGGAAAGATTAAGCGCGGAGATAAAACTGAGCGCATACTCTACTAACATGATTGGGTTGTCGATTAGGTCGTGGAACTGGCTCTCGTCGTCTGAGACCGTGGTGATGTTTCCTGAAAACTCGTCACCGATGGTGTTGACTCCGTTGTAGCACTTCTGTTTGAAGAATTGGTTGCGGATAAATCCTAGTCGGTTGGCCTCATCACGGTCTTTGACTTGGTCGGTTTGGACCTGAAAGTTATCATCTGTTTTGTTTAGTTGACTGTGATTTGGCACAAAGTCCCAAATTGAGCGTTTGTCTTTAAAGTTTGGTGTGACGTTGTATGGATTTAAGCGGATGATTTCATGATCGTTAAGTTCGCATACTGGAAGCGATGAGTACAGGCTTTCTTTTTGTTGCTTCTTGATATAGGCATCCTGATACATCAAGACGAGATCGATCACGTACTGGGCGTCTCTTAGCTCGTTTAGTTTCATGGTATTCCTCCTTTCTGTGCCACTCAATATAGCAGGATTAGAGCGTGAAAGTCTAATATGTTGTTTATAAATTAACATGAAGTAGAGCGGAAATGTTTTATGTAAATATGATTACAAAGTGCTATTATAATAGTATTTATTAGAAAAGATGATTTGACAAAACAAAAGATATTTTTATTAGATAGTTAACATTTGTTACTAAATTCACTATATTACATCTTTTCTCAACCAATTAATTTTTGCGGGATTCTTTAACGAATCCAGCCGGAGGTTAAAATGAATATTCATAAATTAATTGCCCTAACGGAACCGAGTTCGCTCGTGTCAACCGTGATTCCCTTTTTACTGGGATTAATGTTTGTCAGTTATGATTACGGGGAAGTTGACGTCTTTAATTCTATTATTTTGTTACTAGCGTGTCTTTTAATCCAGTTGATGGCCAACTCGTTGGATAATCTGGCTGATTATCACTCCGCCTTTAAGACTTCGAAAAAAGCAGCCAAGAAGTTTCGGGAGCAGACTAATTCACTAGGGGTCAACAAGATTTCATTTAAGGCGGCAGTGATTACGACCATGATCTTTGCGTTTCTAACGGCCATCTTGGGCATTTATTTGCTCATTGAGACTACGATGTGGTTACTAGTGATTGGTGTAATTGGCTTTATTATTAGTTATTTGTATGCTAGCGGACCACTGCCCATCTCTCACACGCCCTTTGGTGAAATGGCATGTTCGCTAACGATGGGAGTGGGGATTACTTACACCGTCATCATGGTAAACGTGCCGGTATCACAATTTAGTTGGCAACTGTTTTTAAATGGCCTTTTGGTGTCCACACTCGCTCTGTTTCCGCTTGCTAGTATCATGCTTGCCAATAACCTCTGTGACGTAAAAGAAGACATCCAGTTAAACCGTCATACCCTAGCATCTTTCATCGGGAAAAAGTGGTCGTTAGTGGTTTTTACTGGTAATTATGTTGTGACCTATGTCATGGTGATTGTAACCGTCTGGTTGCGGCTACTTCCGGTTAGTACGTTACTGGTATTGTTCACGATTCCTGTAATTTATCAGCATGTGCGTAAGTTTGTCCATGTTCAGGACAAAAAACGGACGTTCATTCTTTCCGTCAAGAGTAGTTTTGCGATTTTACTAGCGCTGATTTTGGCAGCGTTCTGCCAGTTATTAATGGCTCTTTTTTAAATTAATCTCTATGAGTTGGAAAATGGATTCCACCTTTAAATTTGATGTCTTGACGTTAGCCTAGCTAGCGTCTTTTTTGACGGCAAAATTCCGCCATTTATCGGGATGGTGCTGATTCTCATCCCACCTTATGCTAGTTCTTGATACAAAGGCCTTTGGATCAAACTACTTTAGGGAGATTCAATTTTATGAATAACGAGCAAACGGCATTTCGATTTTTAATGGAAGATGACCACGAGGTTGTGATTTTTGGCGTACTGAAACGTTTAGGAATCAAACCATTTCACGATCAATATCAGGACCTGGTATCAGAGGGACGCCTGGCATTTGTGAGTGCGTATCAGCGCTATCCGGGTGATCAAACCGATGATAAGAGTCGATTAAATTTCATTTATCAGGGAGTTTACTGGCACCTTTTGGATCTATTAAAGAAGGAAACCAGGCAGAGTTCCAGAATTGACGTTGAAAATAGTACCGACCTGGATGTTATTTCCGATGGCGGCGAAGATGTCGAAACGCGCATCATGTTTGAAGAAGTCTTGAACCGATTGAACGAAAGTGAGCACCAGCTGGTTATACGGTTGTATCGCGGCCAGTCGATGACAACAATTGCGAAAGAACTTCATGTATCCAGAAAAACTTTGTATCAATGGCGCAAACACATTATCAAAAAGGTCAATTGGGGTAACACATTTACAAATTGATTCGTTTCTAGTAGGTGTAAGGGGTTGGCCAACTACCTTAACAAAATAAACTGAAGAGGATGGAAAAAATGAAAAGAAATTGGATGAAGACTAGCGCAACATACACACTTGCAGGAGAGGGTCACGCTGACGCCAAACACACCTTTAACAACCTGGTGCAGAACGTTTCAGAAGATCAGATCAAGCAGTTCGGTGTGATTTTAGCGGAATTATCCGGTGACTCATTTAAAAAGGCAACGTTGAGTTCCACTGATACTTTGGATGCTGAATAATTAGGAGGATGAACATGAGAAACTTAGAATTAGTTTTTAAATCAGATCAAAACAAGGTCAAGACCATTAAGTTGAGTTACGCTTCAAGTACTCTAGGCGAAGAAGTGGTCAAGAACGCCATGGACCGCATCGCCAAACTCGAGATGTTTCAAAAGGATGGCGTGAACTTGTACAACACACCGGTTTGTGCCCGCTACGTGGAAATTAAGAAATATCCGATCTATCAGGCACCGGTAGTCCCAGCTACCAAGTAAATTATGAGCTTAGAAAAGCGCTTCATTGTATATGAAGTGCTTTTTTTGTGCGTTATAATCGGTTTAATGGATGAACAAGTTCGAAAGGAGGAAGAGCATGAGTTTACGGTTTGTTTTAGCGCCAGATTCATTTAAGGACAGTATGTCAGCCAAACAAGTGGCAGGCGCGATGGCGGCGGGCATTATCAACGTTGATCCGTCGGCCCACATCGATAAAGTTCCAATGGCTGATGGTGGTGAAGGGACCGTTGACACGCTGGTTGACGCCACTCATGGAAGGAAGATTGACGTCACGGTTGATGGTCCGATTCCTGGTCAGAAGGTGGATTCATTCTTTGGAATGCTCGGTGACGGCAAGACCGCGGTCATCGAGATGGCGAAGGCCAGTGGACTGGAGTTAATTCCCGAAAACCGTCGTAATCCGATGATCACGACCACGCTTGGGACTGGTGAGTTGATTAGAGCTGCCATGGATTTTGGCGCCCAAAAAATCATCATCGGAATCGGTGGCAGTGCGACTGTTGATGGTGGAACCGGGATGGCAACGGCCCTTGGGGTCAAGTTCATGGACGAAAATGGAAAGGTCATTATTCCAAATGGATCCTCAATCGGTCGCATCTCCGACATTTCGGTGGCGGGACTCGATCATCGGATCGCCGAGACCGAATTTGTGGTGGCATCAGACGTGACTAACCCACTGGTTGGAAAGAACGGTGCGGCGCCGGTGTTCGGTCCCCAAAAAGGTGCCAACTCTAGTCAGGTCGTGCAACTGGACAATAATTTAAGAAGTTATGCGCACGTGATTAACGATAAATTAGGGATGGACGTTACCAGCGTTCCTGGCAGCGGTGCCGCTGGTGGTGTTGGTGCCGGACTGATGGTCTTTTTAAAAGCCAAATTGCGACCTGGCATTGAGATTGTGGAACAGACGGTCGGACTAGAAGAAAAGATTAAGCACGCCGACTGCGTTTTCACTGGTGAGGGCAGTATTGACGCTCAGACCAAGTTCGGTAAGGTGCCCTTTGGAGTCGCCAAGTTGGCCAAGAAATACCATAAATCGGTCTTCGTTGAGACGGGTCACATCGGTGAAGGAATTAGTGACCTGTACGATGCTGGAGTGTCGTCGGTGATTGACATCTTAGGCGGAGTGACGTCAATGGAGGAAGCCCTTAAAAGGGGACCCGAAAACATCGAACGTACCACCGAGAATATTATAAGAATTATCAAAGCCAGTTCGAAACTTTAGATTTTAAATAGAAATAAGGTAGAATAAGCGTATGTAGTAGTGGAGTACGTTTACGAAATGGCGGTAGGAAAATGAAAAAATTTTTTTGGAACCTTCTAATTGTGGTCCTGGTCGTTGTCGGGCTTGGTCTGGTCTTTAATTCTCAGATTACTTCATGGTGGGTTGGATACCAAGGCGGACAGAAGGCTAACAGTATCACCAAGCAGGAGGCTAAGCGCGGAAATCAACGTAAGGGCGATTATGATTTTAGTAACGTGAAGGCGGTCGACGAGAACGCCATTATGAAGAGTCAAAAGGCCAAACAGTCGCCCGCAATTGGCCGCATCAAGATTCCAGACTTAAACATTGATTTACCCATCTTTAAGGGGCTAAACGACGATGATCTAACGATTGGAGCCGGAACGATGAAGATGGACGAAAAGATGGGGGAGAAAAACTACGTCCTGGCGGGTCATCACATGAAGGACCCAAACGTGTTGTTTTCGCCGCTATCAAAAGCAAAGGTCGGACAGAAAATCTACCTTTCCAATCCTAGTAAGAAGTATACCTACAAGATTACCAGTAAGAAGATTGTCTCTGAAGATGACATCTCGGTGATTAATGATAATGGCAACCAAAAAGAAATCACGCTAGTCACGTGTGCTTCTGGGAATCCGGGTGAAACCAAACGGTTGATTGTGTCCGGTAAATTAATTAAATAGTTCAAAATAAAATACCGTGTCGTTATTAGTCTAATAACGACACGGTATTTTTGTGTCGTGAGTTGATAATATCAATTGTCTTGAAAGTATTCGCGAAGTTTCTTTTCAAAAGATTGGGGTGCTTCTGGGACTGGACTGGTAATCCACATCTCCAAAATAAAGAAAAAGGCCTGAGCCTGCAGATTCATAATCATATTTTTGGGAATCTTTTGTTTAACGTGAAAGTTGGGTGAGTTGTTCATAATGTTACTTTTATACTTTTTCAGTAAAAAAGCCATGAAAATCCCCTTGAGGCTTGGTTTGAGTAGGACACGAATCTGATCGCGATACTTATACACAAGCTCCGGTAGGCAATTAATCAAATTATTGACGTAGGTGTCGTCTGGATCACTTTCCTTATTAAATTCCTCGTCAATTTGATTGCATAATGTGGTTTGAATGTAAGTGATTAAATCATCAATGCTTTCGAAATTATTATAAAAGGACTTTCTTGATACGCCAGCCGAGTCTGTTAGTGATTTCACGTTGATATCAAAGATGCTTTTGTGACTAGCTTGAATTAGAAATTCGTTTGCGATTAAGTCCTTGGTTACATTGGTTGCCATATTTTTCTCCAGAATTTTGATATAAATCATTCTAAGAGAGTTACTCACTAGCGAGAGTTGTTCTAACTCTTTTGGATAATTAAGGCTTTTTACACATTAAGCGACCATTGAATGTGAATTGTATTATAGCAATTATAATATGATATCCTTTATAGTTTCCTGCATGAGTACGGATGTAAACTTTATAAATCAGTTTTTATGTACATCACAAGAAGTATTCTTATTTTTGGACTCGATCGTACATAACAAATTAAATTTTTTTAAAGGTTTCACATACTTGTTCTGGTGGAATTAATTTGATTAGCTGATCTACTAGTTACGTGGGTGCTAGTTGTGATTTCCATGAAACAAAAGTACTTATGTACTTTTTAACTTACTTCTTAGATTGAAAGTGAGTTTTGTTACTGCTTTTAAATATATAGTATTAATGTTACAAAAACATTACATTTTTTGGTGATTATTTACACATAATGAGTATTATGTGGGACTAGACACATGACGTTAGACTAAATAAAAGCCTATTATGACAGTATTTTACACACGTTGTGTAAAATGCAATTGTGTTCAATTCAATTTCGATTTGTGCAATAATTGCTTCAGGCTTAGTTAGCCGGTAAGTATAGATTAATTTGAAATTAGAAGGGCAGGTTTTTACTTATATGTTTAATCGTGATAGCAAAACACATTATAAGATGTATAAGGCTGGTAAACGATGGCTGTTCAGTGCCATTACAGTCACGATGTTTTCAGCCGGGATTTCAGGCGGAATCCTTATGTCTAACCAACATAATGTGAAAGCGGACGTTACTAACAACGCTCAGATGAATTCACAAAATAGTGATTCGTCTGATAAACAAGTAACAGTACCGCAAAATCAGACTACCAATGATCCGGCAACTGAACAGAACGTCACCAAGAGTGATGAGGCAGCAAGTAACCAAAATGTTACTGCTGCTCAAGACCCAGCTAAGAATGATGACGCTTCAGCTAAGCAAACCGATTCATCACAAAATCAGACAACCGATCAAAGCACCACTAAAAGTGATGACACAACCAGTCAAAAAACCGATTCAACAAACTCTGATCAAAACATAACAAAAAACAATGACACCACACCAGACAAGCAAGCTGACGCTGATGCCACTAAAAATGACAACACTACCAATCAAAAGGCTGACTCAGCAAAAGACCAAGACGCCAATAAGAGTGACGATGCTTCAAGTCAGAAGAATGATGCATCACAGGACCAGTCTTCTGATAAAAAAGCTGATGCCACTAAAAATGATGATGTGGCAAACAAGGAAGCCGATGCCTTAAAGGACCCATCAGCCGATCAAAAGTCTGACCAGGAGGCAGCTACAAGTGATAACACAGCAAATAAGCCAGACGCTGCGGTAGATGCTAACCAAAAGACTGATGATCAAGCAGCAACCATGAAGCAAACGGCGGCAGCTTTAGCCACCAATGATCCCCAGAATCAGCTAAAGAATGCCACTACTGATCTTGCTGCTGAACCATTTAAGATCACTGTTAGTGATCCAGACTACAAGTCTTATGGTGTTCCTTGGATTGATCCAAACTCTGATCATTTTACGTATGGTTTTGTCACTGTGAAAAATGCTGCCAATACTAACAAAGTAAAATGGATTGTTTGGTCAACTGATCGTACTGGTGACGGTATTGTTTATGTAAATGAAATTGACGCTGACGGGAACCTTCTTAAAACCTATGTTCTTAATCAAGACGGCGAAGTAGCTAACTCCGATTATATTAATGGAATACAGTATAAAAGATGGAGCAATAACTATAGTTCGATGGGATTTGAAGGCGATAATCCTGAACAGTATGTTTTCAGAAAAAACTGGTTCTATAATAACCCAGCCGGAGTGGATGCCAATCTTGGAGCTATGAATTCCTATACTCCAGATAAAGTTACTTCGACAGTTACGTGGACAAATAAGGACACTGGCGAAGTCATGGCTACCCATCAGTTCACTGGAATGGCGGGTCAGTCATATGATATTACCGGCATGCCACCAGAAATTCCCACCACTTATTACATTTCTACCGAGCCATCAAATGCTACAGGAACCATTTCAAGTTTTGGTGTAGTTGGGACTAAGTGGGTTTCACATCTGAAACAAGGTTACGAGGTAACCTATACTGAAACTGATGATCATGGTGGAATGAGTGTTCAATTAACGGATAAAGACGGAAACCTCGTTCCTGGTAGTGATGGTCAGACGACCTACCATATTGATGCTAGTTATAACTATGACCCAACAACTAAACAGTATTCATGGGATATTCCTGGATATGGAGTTGTGGTTCTTACCCCAATTTATGTTCCACAAACTCGTAAGATCGATTATCAAGTTGCTCAACTGGGAAAATTAGTTCCAGTTGATTCCAA
>NZ_JBWXVD010000007.1:0-49142 GCF_059901115.1 Fructilactobacillus sp. X7R4C1 | reverse complement strand
TCAGTTTTCAAAGATCTACTCTTGATTGTTGCTGTTTAATTCTTCCTTAACGCAACATGTATAACTATACTACGTTGCGTTTTCAATGTCAACAGATAAACTCAATTATTTTAAATTTATTTGTTCAAGCATCGTATCCGGAGAACCCAGACAACAAAGACTATTATACAACGCTCATAATGAAGATGCAAGAGAAATGATTAAAATAATTAATTCAGTTCATAATCAGTGACTAATCGATTATTATCAAATCACTTTGTCTCCCTCACTGAGCATTTACTACTATACATGCGCTCAAATCATTTGTCAACACTTTTGGTCAAAAAAGGTCAAACTTTTTTAATTTTCATTTTTTATCAAGAAAATTGGCCTACTTTTTCTTTGAATATAAGTCAATTCCATCTTGCGGGTGTTGTCTTAGATAACGCGTCGTAAAAGCATCCACTGCACTCTTATCCTCTAAATCAACGTCAGCATCTTCCATCGCACTAACCAATTTCTTATAAAAGGCATCAAAATTAGAATCGTACATTGAACGTAATGCTTTACTATTATTTTCTACCCATTTATTCAAACTATGACCATTACTAATAATTCCCTGATCGTTTAAATAAGAAAATAAATGGATTAAGGCAAAGGGAATTAGTTGAAACAGCGAATCCGTTTTCTCATCACTATCTAGCATCAAAGTAAAACGATTAAACATTACGTTAGTAACTAAATCAACGTTCCAGTCTTTGGGCTGAACGCCTAAACCAACAATCGCAATCTCAGAAAAACTATCAATAATCGTATCAATCTCGTCAACTTCATCTTGAGTCTTTTCTGATACATCAGGTTGATCATCAATAGCGTCTAGCCAGCGATCGATCATTTCCCCTACTTGTTGTACTTCTTCATCCTTATCCATGACTTCATCTCCTAAATCTAATCTTATTATTCACTTTATTATAGTAGAAACTCGAAATTAACATTAACTTTTGCACTTTAAAAAAAGTTAAGTAAAAACATGTATAATTATCAACGAATCATGTCAAAGGAGCATCGAATCTATGAATGACAATATCGTAATTGTAAGCGCAAAGAGGACTCCGATTGGTAAAATCAATGGCACCCTCGCTAGCCTAACTTCGGTTGATCTTGGAACCATTGCCGCCAAGGCAACCATCAAAGACGCGGGCATTGATCCAAAACAAATCGACCAAGTCATCTTTGGAAACGTAATTCAAGCGGGCGGTGGACAAAACGTCGCCAGACAAATCGAGTTAAACGCTGGCATTTCTGACACAGCTACCGCCTCCACCATTAACCAAGTTTGTGGTTCCGGTATGAAAGCGGTCCGACTGGGGCAATCTGCCATCCAAATGGGCGATGCTGACATCGTCCTTGTTGGAGGAACCGAAAGCATGTCGAACGCTCCATACCTAAATATGAACGAAAGAAGGGGCCACAAGTTTGGCCCAATCACTTTAGAGGACAGCATTCAAAAAGACGGACTAAACGACGCCAGGAGTGGAAAACCGATGGGAATGACCGCCGAAAACGTTGCCGACCAGTTCAACATTTCAAGAAGGGATCAGGATGCTTTTTCCCTCCAGTCCCATCGAAAAGCCAGCAAAGCTCAACAAAATGGTTACTTTAATGAAGAAATGATCCCAATTGAAGTCCAGAATCGCCATGGGAACACTATGGTTGATAAGGATGAGGGCGTTCGTTTTGATACCTCAATGGAACAATTAAAAAAGTTAAAACCATCCTTTAAAGAAAACGGCACGGTGACGGCCGGAAATGCTGCCAGCCTAAATGATGGGGCTTCCGCAATCCTATTAATGAAGCAAAGTAAGTCCAACGAGCTTGGTCTAACCCCGCTGGCGGTGCTGGATGACTACGCCGAAGCTGGATGTGACCCTAAAATCATGGGATATGCCCCCTACTACGCCGTTAATAAACTACTGGATAAGACGGGTCAACAAATCAGTGACTTTGATTTGTTTGAACTAAACGAAGCCTTTGCCTCTCAAAGTTTAGCGGTAGCACGGGACCTTCACATCCCAGACGCTAAGCTTAACATTACAGGTGGTGCCGTCTCAATGGGTCACCCCCTCGGCGATTCCGGTTCTAGAATCCTCATTACCTTAATTAACAACCTCAAACGGACTGGTCAGACTAAGGGACTGGCTAAGGGACTGGCCACCCTCTGTATCGGTGGTGGAATGGGAATGGCAATGACCGTTCACACATTATAATGAAGAAACAAAAAAAGATCTCGGTAGTTAGATTCATTTTTAACTACCGGGGTCTTTATTTATCCTTGCTTCAATTGTTTTCTGGTTTTTTTCACCGAAAGAACCAATCCAATCGCAAATCCAATCAGTGCGAACAAAACCCATCCCATTCCGTACTGCGCCAGCGGCAAAAGGTCATTAATTTTAAATAACCACGCTAATTCTGGCACGTGCGTCAATTCGGGAATGGTGGTAATCCCGCTTAAAAAGGCTGGAATGGCGATGAACCAGATCGTCATTTGGTAAACAATCTTAGAGTTTTTAAGTAATGGTTTAATTAACGAAATCAAAATCAGACAGATGGAAAACGGATAAACAATCATCAAGACTGGCATGATAAACTTAATCATTTCAGTCAGACCAAGCGTTGCCAAAAACGCTGACATCACCACCGCAAAAACCAGAACGGGAAGGTACTTAAGCTTCGGGAAGACGTCAGACATTGTATCCGCAAAGGCACTACTCATCGCAATCGCCGTCTTAAGGCAGGCCACGATCACAATTAGCGCCAACAAAATGTTCCCATACCCACCAAAGTAGTGCGTCGCAATCTGAACAAGGGCAATGCCACCATTCGCCGACGGCTGAAAATCGCCCAGACTGCTAGCGCCCATGTAACTTAATAGAACGTAGACAACTGCCATCATCAATCCACCAATCAAGCCGGCCTTTCCGATGCTAACGGCTAACTGCTTGGGGCTTTTGGCTCCTAGTCCACGCACGGTTTCCACAATCACGATTCCAAAAGCAATTGATCCAGCGCCATCAAGCGTTTTATATCCCTCAACGAATCCCGAAAGGAGTGGGGAGTGACCGTATTCACCCATCGGATGATAGAAACGTGGTGAACCCATTGGTTTAACAATCGACATGACGATGATGACCGTTAGTAAAATCAAAAACAACGGGGTCAAAAATTTTCCGATGTATTCCAGTAAGCGCCCTTGATTATACGAGAGTAAAAAAACGGCAATGAAGAAAATTAAAATAAATCCGATTAAGCCTAACTGCTGATGACCAGAACTAAGAAATGGTGCAATTCCAATCTGAAATGAAGTGGCTGCTAAACGCGGAATGGCCAAAAGTGGTCCCATTATAAAAGAAATTAAAATCGTAAAGACGTACGCAAACGACTTGCCAACGTTTGAAGAAATTTCAAAGGCTCCGGAACTGTTAGTAACCCCTAACGCAATGATCCCTAAGATGGGGAGACCCACTCCAGTTAAAACAAATCCGAGGGTTGCCCACCAAACGTTGCCACCAGCCATCTGTCCCATATTAACGGGAAAAATCAAATTGCCAGCTCCGAAGAAGATCCCAAACAACATCATTCCGACGTAAATAATCTGTCTTACACTTAATTTCTTTTCCAAGTTTTCTCCAACTTTCCTAAATTACTGTTCAATGCATTTTACCAGAAAAAAAACCGGCTCCCTAATTAATTTGGTGGTTGAAAAACCACATGAGCTTCACTATAATTATTTATCGTCTGATAATAAAAGTAAGGAAGTGTTATTATGTCTACTATTTACGTAAGAAAAGCTACTGAAGCTGACTTAAACGATATCTACACTATCATCAAAAACGCCAAGAAGTTTTTGGGCGAACAAGGCATCGACCAATGGCAAAGTGATTACCCGAGTGAAGAGGATTTAGCCAGAGACGTTAAATTTGGCATCTCATACGTCCTAGATGTTGACGGAAAAGTTGCTGGAACCGCCACCCTGCATTTAGGAATCGACCCCGATTACTTACACCTTGAAGGTGGCGAGTGGGAAAATGGTGACCAAGGTCACTACTCTGCCATTCACCGTATCGCCGTCTCAAACGACTATCGCGGTCAGGGACTAGCATCCAAATTCATCAGTGGCTTATTCACAATCTCCGCTTTTCGTGGTTTTAAAGACGTCAGAATCGACACTCATCCCGACAACAAAGGAATGCAGCACGTCATTCTCTCAAATGGTTTCACTAAACGTGGTATCATTTACGCAAACGGTAAAAAGAGTCATGGAACAAAACGTTTCGCTTACCAAATCGAATTAAAATAATAACTAGGAAGTGGCCAAATTGGGCGACACAGCGGTATTAATCAAATTAATCATAATGGCAACGTTCGGATTGATCGTAATTTTGGGTTGCATGGGATGGACCTATCATAAGACCCATAAATTGACGTCAAAACGTTTTTTGGCATTATCAGTGTTGGCAATTTGTTTCATTATCATCCTAATTATTCTGGCATAAAAAGAGGCTCAACCTATGATATTCATGGGTTGAGCCTTTTGTTTTGTAATTTTGTTTATTTTTTCTACTATAATTAATAACTAATCATTTATAATGTGTACCAGATTTCACATTCGCCCTATTAATTCTGTTATCTAAAGAATATAATTATTTATGTGTCAAAATTTAATAAAAAGTTAAGGGATGTAAACTGGTTTGAAAAACAAGAAAAATATAATTATAGTCGTTCCAGTAGTCCTCCTAGCATTTGCCTTAGGAATAATATTTGCATTTAAAATAAATGGAAATAATAACAATAGTAATAATAAGAAAAATACTACAAGTATATCTAAGAAACGTAAGCCAACTAAGCACAAAAAAGAAACTGACAACAAAAATAAGCAAGCAACTGATCAAGCTTCAACTAAAAATAACAGTTCAGATGCTGAGGAAACCGGAACAACTTTGCCTCAATCATTACAGGGAGATTATAAGGAATCAGACGATTATACACTAATAATATCTAGTAACACCGTGGGCTTAGGAACTGCCGATAGTAGTATCTTAGTTAAATCTTATAAAAAGACTGGGAATACTTACATTATTAAAGGTGATAGCAATTCTGGAGATGGAGAATCAACGGCAACCTCAACTATTAGTAAACCAGAAAACATACAGATTACCAAAAATCAAAATGGAAGTGTAAGTGTATCAGGATGTTCGAATAATTTTTTAAATGGTACATATAGTGCCTCTAATACTAACGATAATAGCTCTAACAATAACTCCTCAGATGCTGACACAAATTCAAACGACGATAATTCAGATTCAAATACTGATTCTAATGATAATAATTCAGATTCTGATAATGACAATAACTCAGATACTGATACCAACTCTGACGATGACACAACTACGGAACCAAATACCAATAATGATCAAGATAACGATTAATCAATAAGAATATTCGGTTTTCATTATCATCCTAGTTATTCTGGTATAAAAAGAGGCTCAACCTATGATATTCACGGATTGGGCCTTTTGTTTTGGGATTCTTTAACCATCAATTTGTGTAAACATTGAGACTTTACTATACTTAAAACCGTTAATTTAGTTAAGAAGAGTTTTAATGAAATACAATAAGATAATCAAATTTATACACATGAATATTGCTTTGGAATAATTTATCATTTTATATTTTATTAATTAGGTAACCATAGTTATAAGGAGAAAAATAAAATGCCAGAAAAAGCCAATTACATTAAAGATCGAAAAGAATTTTTACATAAATATCATACCGCTTCTCGCTTATTGATCCCTTCTATCATAATATCAGTAATTTTTTTAGCCATAGGATTTACTCTCATCAAGCTAGATGTAATAAGTTTATTATTTTAATAATGGGATTACTGACTGGAATTGTACTGGCATTATTTATAGCCTCATTAGGAGCATGGTTAAATTTAAAAATAAAAAAACCTAAGAGTGTAAATTTAATGAGAAAGAAATACTACCTTAATTTATGGATCTTAATAATTTTATTTGTCTTTGGTATATTACTTTTTATTATTTTAATTATACTGATGCCAATTTTACATAATTTAAGTTATATATATCTTGTTTCTAACATGACCACATTTTCAGTTTTTGGAAGTATATTTATTTATTCGATGGAAAAAGACATCTTAAAGTATCGAAAAAAGAAGTATTTAAAAGAATTTACTGAGGGGATTAAAAAAGATGGAACATAAGGGCATTGATAACGTACTTTTACTGGAGGGATTCTCTTGCAATCATATTTTCAATTAGGTTATTATCTGCTGGCTAAATTATTCTTTTTTTGTATGCTTATAGTAATTATCTATGAAATTGTTGCCTATGAGCGTTCCAGACATTATTTAAGAAAAAGGGGAGAAATATTTAACAATATCTCTTCCCTAATATACATTTTGATTCTTTTTCTATATTTTGTCTCTAACAATGTGATTGGACATACTTTAACTGATAATTACATGTGGAACAAAACATTAACAGATCGCTGGAATTATTTAATCGGGAACCCTAGTGGACTAATTATGCTAATGTCATACGTAATTATTCTTACCTGTATTATTTTGTGCATGACAATCAAACGCTGGAACATTTACAATAATGGGAACCAACAACCAAAATTAATTAAGCAACTGAAACAATCATTTTTTAAACATATTAACTATATCTATATATTAATTATATTTACTTGCATAATTTCATTTATTAATGTTGCATTAGGAATAATCTATCATTTTGTATTTTACTAATAAGGTAATATCCTAATTGTGAGGAGGAAGATAAATGTCAGAAAAACCGGACTACATCAAAGACTACCAAGAATACTTACATAAATACCACATTATGTCACGCTTATTGCTACCATCCATTATATTGGTAATCATTACCTTCACTTTGGGATCCATTCTCCTTAATATGCATGCAAACAAATTCATCCTTTGGATCATGGGGACAATCGATGGAATTACATTCTCGCTATTTATTACCGCACTAGGAACTACAATAAGATTAATGATAGAAAAATATAAGATTAAGCATATGCGACCTTCAAGGTTAAAACATTATTATTGTTTATGGGTCATTATTTTATTTCTGTGTTTTGGAATTTTTGTTTTCATTGGATCAATTGAAATACTATTACTTTCAAACAATTTATGGGAGGCATATGAATCTCCAATGCTGCCAACGTTTTTAATTTGCTCTGGATTTTTATTATATTATCTTTCTAAAAGCACCTTAAAATATCGGAAAAAGAAATATTCAAAAGAACTTACTGAGGGAATTAAAAAGATGAAATAAGTAATTGAGATATAAATCAATAAATGGACCTGTAATTACAAATTACAGGTCCATTTATTTAATCATTTTAATACAACATAAATTACGCAAATAATGACATATATCATCCTACTAGTGCCGCTAAAAATGCAATTATTACAGCAATACCAACACTTTCACCCTCAATTGCATATCTTACATATGCCGGTGTCAACGCAAGCGTATCAGTCTTTTCTCCTAATTTATCGGTAACCTCATCATAAGCTTTTTCATAACTCTTAAAGTCAGGATAATCATGTGGATGAGAATCAATATCTATTGAAATAGAAAGCTCTGTATCAAAACTTTTATTATTAATTTTTAACTTAAAAATATTAAATTCTACTGATATACTCCAACCGTCTTTAGTTTCTACAATCTCAATTGAAACTTGACCATCTTCAATTTTTTGAACAAATTCCCACTTATTAAATAAACTAACGATGTATACGCCAGCATTAACATTGTTATTACAACTTTGCATGACCCAATCAAACATAAATTTTAGTGGTAATTTCCCATTACTAATGGTAAACATCCCAGATCCATGGACTGGCTTAATATCAGCTTCACCTACTAAAGTAATTTTTAATGATTTATTATCATTGTATAGCACATAAGGAACATCAATTTCTACCTGTGTATTATCAACAATATTCTTTAAAGCTTCTTTAGCAGACATTTCTCCAATTCCCGTTGGCTTAATCTTATTAGTACCATCATCTCTACCAGACGACGCATCTTGGTCAATCGCAATGTCACCTAAACTGTATTCAACAAATTGGTCAATTGCCCAATTTTTAGGCATCTGATAACCCAAATTTCCACTATATCCAGTTGACATATCAGATACAAACGCCGTTTTTGCAAGTCCTTTACCAAGGGCTTGAGCACAAACATTTCTGGTTCCGTAAATTCCTGCTTGATAACTTGAGCCGCCTAATGCTTTTTTGACTCCCTCCATATATGGAATAACCGTACTATCAATGTCACCAGCTTGAATATCAGTATCAACAGCAAAGTAAATAATAGTATCCTTTGGGAATCCAAGCCGTTGTGCTGTTGCATTTGCAATTCCTGCATCAGCACAACCCTGGCCGTATTTAAAGTATTCCTGACTGCCATCATTATCTTGATAGATTGGAAACACCTTTAGGCCACCATCAGTAATTCTTTTCAGTTCATCATCAGTCAGATTTTTGTTACGACGTTTTGAGCCAGTGCCAACTGATCCAGTTAAATAGCGACCAACAATTTCAAAGCCATAATTTTTGATGTTTTTAACGTCTTTATCACTTAATTGAAATGAAGTATCACAAGCATTTGAATCTCGATTAGTATTCCCATTACTGGTAAGCAACCCCTTGATAACGGTTAAATCAGCTTTCCCTGTAAATGGTGGTAAATTCATAAACTTCCTAAAATTAACCACATCTTCAGCAACCGAATTATTAAATACTCCATCAACAGATCCACTCAGAAAATCATTAACCATTAATCCATATTGAAGTAGCTTAACGCCTGCACCTTTGTCCCCTTCAGTTAAAGTTGGCGTTTTATTAATGGTTCCAGGTCCATAAACTCCGTTTGCTTGTCCAGGTGTCATTCCTTCAACAGCTTGCAGGGCATAAATCAAAGCTGTGTTTGTATTTCGTTGATACAAACCATCAGTTGGAACCAAGCCAAGATCATCACCAAAATAATCTAAATAGTTATGGTTTAAATATTGTTGCATTTGACGATATTTCTTTTTACCACCATCAAGTAATTCAAAGGCAGCCATATCAAATAGACCAGCCATTAATGGAACAGTAACCCCACCTTTATCTAATCCAGCATCATTACGTAATTTATTTACTGCATTCTGTGTATCTTTGGTATATTTCTCATCAAACGCATTCGGGCTAATTCCCTTACACCAAAAAGCACCCTGAATTAACTTCGCAATCTTGCCCTTGTAACCGACCTTCAACTGATCGACCATTCCACTTAGTGCTTTCTTGGTTTTATCACCAAAACCACTACCAAGTGGACTAATCCCTAGTTCATGCTGAAGTCCCATTCTTAAAGCATAAATAGTTGGCCAACCCGTCTTTCCATTTTCCTTGACCTTATCAAATCCTGAAACATTACCGTATTCTTGGTTCAACCACTTTTGAACGCTTAAAACTTGTTCATCCATAATTATTTCCTCCTAAAATTTTCTTTATAAAATTTAAGAGCTAGCGCTAACTCGCACGTAAACACATCAAAATCAATTTGCAATCATGTAGAATAATCATTGAATCTTATAGACAAAAGTTCTACAATGATGGTAAAGAAAATCAGCTGAAATAATCTAAACCGACATCTCTTCGAGGTTGTTGCTTGATTTCTCATCTGTTTACAAGAACAATCATATATCCATTATTTCTACATGTCAACAATTTCATAGATTAATTTTCTATGTAAATAATTAAAAGGAGTCAAAAATGTCGATCTATCAACGGGTTAAAGAGCTTGCTAAAAATAAAAATATTTCCATTCGCGAATTAGAGCATCAACTTGGGTTCTCCAACGGAACCATGCAAAAGTGGGACCAAACCGCTAATTCGCAAAAACTCAAAAAAGTTGCCAACTACTTCAACGTCTCCGTTGACTATCTCTTAGGAAACTCAACTGGTAACTCGGCTGACTTAGATGACCTCTCAACGATCATGATGTTTGGGGGCAAACCCATCCCAGAAGAAGACCGTGAAACAGTCGTGGAAATCTTAAGGAAACTTCGAAATGCACGAAATCATCAATAGTCTTTTTAACTATGCGTTAGATAATGACATTGCCGTTGTATACACGGACAAACTCCATCAAAATACCCAATCCTTTGCGGACGTTCGTTCCCATTCAATTGTGATTAATGCCAACTGGCAGCTACGAAAACAACTTCCATTTATCATTGCGCACGAAATTAGCCACGTCCTGCAGTGCGATCAGGATGATGCCATTCTTAGTTTTACCACTCTGATGAATCCCAAGTACGAACAGAAGGCCAACGTGAATGCCGTTAGGCTTCTAGTTCCCTTCTACGCTGACAACAAGGAAATTGACCAGCTTAACCTAGAGGAATTCATGGATTTATTTGCCATCCCGGATTCACTACGTGACGTGTGTTTTACTGAAATTAAAGACTATGTTGATTGAAACATCAAAAAAGCCCAACTTCATTTCGAAGTTGAGCTTTTCATTTACGATCATCTATTCAAATAATTTTTTAGCGGCCTTGGCCAGAATCTTCGGATTCTTATCAAATCGTGGGTTGTCCACGAGTTTTGACATTGGAACACCAGCAAAGTGATAAGCGGCCATTTCACCAGAACGAACGGCACTTTGTTCGGTGAAGACCATTTGGTAAGGTTGTTCAACAAACTCACCGGTGAATGCTAGATTCGTTGAATGGTCAGGGATGACCTTGGGACGGTCAATCTTAGCCCGGTTGTTAAACAATGCCGAAGCGTATGGCATGTAAACGGGAACCGAGTTGACAATTGAGTCCATGATTTCCTTTTCTTTATCACGGATGTTTACGGGACCCGGATCGACCTTTGAAAGCTGTCCGATCAACTCTTGAACCATTTCTTTTCCAGTCATCTTGATGTACTGCTTGTCGACGAATTCACCGCGACGATATGGATACAAGAAGTAACCCCAAAGAACGGTTTCGTTTGGCTTCTGGTCGGTGAAATGAGGTTGATGATGAACCACAATCGACATTCTCACGTCTTTTTGACCTAACGGAGTAATTGGACTCGTTGATAGGAAGGAGTTCAAAGCATTCCCAGGTAGTTGCGTAGTAATACGGGTGATTTCGTTTAAGAAAGTATGATCCTTAGTGGTTACGGTAAAACTACTCCAGCCACTGGCGTTCCGATCGGCGAAGAATTTGTCTGGATTCCCCAAGTTGTAGAAGTGATTGGTGGCTTTCTTCCACAAACTTGAAGCAGCTCCATAATCGGTGTTTTCACCGGACGGGGTGTTGAAGTCTCCAAGCGTAGCCGAATCGGTAATGGAACCATTGGTGAAGAAGACCGCAGTATCATCATCGACATCAATGTGTTCATCTTTACCAGTGTCAACGTTCTCCATTTCTAGGCCCTTAACGGTAATTTCTTCGTTCATTGGAGTTTCTTTGAAGTCCCAATCATTAACCCGACGGTTCAAGACGAAGGTTACGCCTTGTTTCTTCAAGTAATTAATTAATGGTAGCATCAAACTTTCGTACTGATTGTAGCGAGTTCGGTTAACCCCCACGAGCGTGTTAATTTGGGTAAATTCGTAAATCATTTGGTGCATGTAACGCCTGAGTTCTTGAGCTGAACTTTGGGTACGAAAGGCAAAGGTCGTCTCCCACATGTACCAGAAGTTGGTTTGAAACATGTGGGGATCGTCCTTGAAGTAGTCAGCGATGGAGACGTTATCAAGTTCAGTCTCCTTGTCGTCTGGCATCATGATTAACTTCGTCAATAAGAACCGATCCTTGTTGTTAAATCCCATTTTAGAGGAGTTAATGATGCCCTTTTCGCCTTCCATCAAACGCGCTTTATCGTAGGTCCGATGCTTAGAATCAAAGTCACGCGTGTCCTCTGCGGCAGTCATTCCCTCTTCGGTGGCTGACGGAACCCGACTTAAGAGATCCATCAAATCAACGTAGGTCCGGTAATTCAACATTCTTCCCCCACGAGCGACAAAGCCAGTCTGGTCAGACGTTTCGTGATTGCGATTCCAGTATTCATTGCCGGTCACGTCAGTCTTGGCACCATCATTTGCGCCATGGTCGTCCAATGAATAGAAAGTAATGTTCTTTCCGTCCCAGTGACCTTCTTGAATCAAGTAAACGGCGGCGGCCATGTTAGAAATGCCGGCACCAATCATAATTGCTTTTTTCTTAGTCATATTAAACCTCCTAGATTTAAATACGTAGTAAGCATTTGTCTCTATGTTAGCAGTTTCACATATGCTTATATTTATATTATAACGTACCCAAAAGTTGGAATGTAACTTATCAATTTGATTTAATAATTTATTTAATTAATGTTCTTACGTCAACCATTAAGCAACTCACATGTCAGCCTGCGAATAGATAATTAAGGTCGTAATCTGGTACAATATAGTAGAAGAAAGGTGGTAATTACTATGCCAGAAACAGTATTTTTCAATCCCGGCGACTCACTTGGAAACTTTCACGACTATAATGATGCAGTTCGTTCTGCTCAACTTTACCGTGACAAACAAGTGGAGGCCAAAAACGTCGTAGTAGTTCATGGAAAAGACAAAAAATCATTCGATATTTTCCTTTCGGATAACGCTCAATCAGATGCTAAAAATAACGATCAAACTTCGCCCTATTACGTTAATAAACGAATCTAATTAATTGATTTAATTTAATTGGAAATTACGTAATTATTAGTGTACAATTGATTATATTAAATAACCAAACGTACGTTCGCAATTACGTAATATGTAAAAAGAAAGGAATTTTATGGCAAATTCTAAAAACAGTGTCGACGGGCGTCAAATCGAGCTCGATAAAGCACTCAGCAAAATCAAAAAAGAATTTGGAACTGGCGCTATCATGCGGATGGGCGAATCCCCTAACCAAAACGTTGATTCCATTTCAACCGGCATTTTATCCTTAGATATCGCCCTTGGCATTGGGGGTTTCCCTCGTGGCCGAGTCGTTGAGATCTTCGGTGCCGAATCATCTGGTAAAACCACGATTGCCCTTCAGACCGTTGCTGCCCTCCAACAAGCTGGCGGAACGGCCGCATACATCGATGCCGAAAACGCGATGGATCCGGAATACGCTCACAGCCTGGGAGTTAACATTGACAACCTTTTGTTATCGCAACCAGGAACCGGTGAAGAAGGACTGCAAATTGCCGATGCACTGGTACAATCCGGTGCTATCGACTTAATCGTTGTCGACTCAGTAGCTGCCCTAGTTCCGAAGTCTGAAATTGAGGGTGACATTGGTGATTCTCACGTTGGTTTACAAGCTCGTCTAATGTCACAGGCACTTAGAAAACTAGCTTCCAGTATCAACAAGACCAATACCGTCGTTATCTTCATTAACCAACTAAGAGAAAAAGTTGGTGTGATGTTCGGTAACCCAGAAACAACTCCTGGTGGTCGGGCCCTTAAGTTCTACTCAAGTGTGCGACTCCGTGTTAGTTCTGGTAAGCAATCAAAGGAAGGTCAAGACGTCGTTGGTCGAGAAACCAAGATTAAAGTCGTAAAGAACAAGGTGGCTCCCCCATTCAAGACCGTTGACACTTTGATGAGTTTTGGAAAGGGTATCGAACCGATTGCTGACATGGTCAACCTAGCCGTTGACAAAGACATCGTCGACAAATCTGGATCATGGTACTCATACGGTGAGGAACGACTGGGACAAGGCCTAAATAAGACCGTGGCCAATCTGCGTGACAAACCTGAGATGGTCGAAGAAATCAAGAACAAGGTCAGAGAAGCCTATGGCATTGCCAATGATGAAGAATCAAAGGACGATGACAGTGACAAGGATGCAAAATCCAAGTCAACTGACAATAAGGCCACTACTAAGAAAACAACCAAAGCAAGTACCAAAAAAGATAGCGAAACTAAGTTAGACGTTTAATTAAATGGAAAAGCATCAAATCATTATGTAATGATTTGATGCTTTTTTAATACAAATAATAATCTTGATAAAGCTTTAAACAATATTTTAATTAAATCTACATAAGTCAAATATCGAATACTCAAATGAATTTTCAGTGTAATTACACAACTATAAAAAACAATTTTTATAACTTTTAAAAAATTGTTGACTTTCTATATCGTTTAATTTATATTAATTATGGTAATTAAGCCTCTCACAAGAAAGGAAGATTTAATATGAAGTACTTGTTTAATTTACAAGCACAACCAAACGTGGAGTTAAAGAAGAAGCGTCGTCATCACCATCACGGAGTACGAAGTAATATCAGTGTTCAATGTGATGTTCGAAGCAATGTAAGTGTCTTCTGTCAGTAATTTAACAATAGGTGTATTTATTATGAAAACTTTGCTAGACCTCCAAAAGACTGTGGGTAAAAATGCCAAGAAGCTTGTTGGCGGGAAAAAAGATTCTCATATTAGTGTTATGGGATGTGGCAACAACAGCAATATTAGTATTATGTGCAAATAATACTATAGGAGCATTTCATGAAACCTATTCTGCAATTACAACAACTTGATAATGTAGCATTAAGAAAAAAGCGCCGAAAAGGACGTAAGGGTTCTCATCTGAGCGTTGGATGCACAATTAACAGTGACGTTAGTATTCTTATATGCAAGAGATAAGAGAGCCCTAATAGGACTCTCTTTTTATTTTAAACTTAAAGGATGTAGTTATGGATTTAAGATATTTAGATTATTTAAAAAAAGGATCATTATTTTATCAACCCACCACAGCCGAAACAAACAGTTTAATTTATAAAGTTACTATTCACGACAAGGATAAATGGAATCATCATATCGATAAAAATTGGAATTATTTTATCAATAAAAATAGACAACTGCCAAACCAAGGGTGGAAAATTCATGTAACATCTCCCATTGATTACGCGCAAAAAACATTGGACCAAATCACACCGTATTTGATAGAAAATAACATTTCTTTTAAATTTGTTCCTACCAAAAAAGAATTAATTATGAAAAATTCAAAATATGGTGATCGATCTGCATGTGGAAAATTCATAACAATTTACCCCAAAGATGAAGATCAATTTATTCAACTATTAAGTCCCCTAACTGACCTAACCAATGACATCCCCAAGGGTGCATATATTTTAAACGATAAACAGTGGTACAATTCCAACATCTTCTTTAGGTATGGGGGATTTATTGGAATGCCAATGGTACATGATGGAAAAACGATCATGGGAATCAAAAATCCAAATGGAGAGTTAGTGCCAGACTTAAGGGTTCCATACTATAACGTTCCCTCATTTATTTCTGAACCAAAAGAAATTAAAAAAATGGATAAAATACAAACGATTGAATATTCCAAAATTGATTTAACTAAATTCAAACGCTATGAGGTTATTTCCGCAATTCACTTTAGTAATGGTGGCGGCGTCTATCAAGTCACAAAAGATGGTAAAAATTATGTAATGAAGGAGGGACGAAAACAGTCTGGAATTGATGCACAAGGGAATGATGGTTTTTTCCGTGTAAAGAATGAATACAATACCCTAAAAAAATTAAATGGGATTAACAGAACAGTTAAGGTCTATGATTATTTTGAGATATGGGAAAATAATTACTTGATTGAAGAATTTGTTCCTGGAAATTCATTATCCGATTTCATTCCAGAAAACTTTCCTTTCTCATACGAAAAGAATCGAAATGAATATTTAAAACTTATAGATCAATTAATCAAACAATTAAAAGTGGCAATTACAGAAGTTCATCAGGCTGGTTTTGCTATTGGTGACTTAAATCCAAATAATATTATGGTTACTCCTAACAATAACATTAAACTAATCGATTTTGAGACTGCTACCCTCCTCTCAAATGAATATCATCCAGAACTACAAACTATGGGATACGTTAATTCTAAAATTAGTGACTTTAAAAGTGCTGATTGGTTTGCTTACATGAGGATCTCAAGATTTTTGTTACTACCGATTGAGTTCGTTTCTGATTTGTCTTTAAAAATTGAAGAAAATCAAAATAAATGGATAACAGATTATTTTGGAGAAAAAGCACTTGATATATTACAAAATACAGAAAAGGATTGTAAAAATTTCATTCCAAAATTAAAGAACATTTTCGACGTCCCAAAATTTGAAATCAATATAAAAGCAGTAGACAAACTCATCAATGGGTTAAAAACCGGAATAATTGAATATTCATCAAATCAAAATGATAGTTTTTCAGGTGGTGACATTAGACAATTTATTGACAAGCTTGGAAAAGTTAACATCGCTAATGGTGGTTTTGGAATACTAATGGCATTAAATCGGAGTAATACAAAGTTAACAAAAGAAATCAATTGGGCTAATAATAGCAGCAAAAATCTTATTAGCCACTTCAATGAAGACACCAGTCTTGGACTATTTAATGGTATTTCAGGAATTGCGTCTATTTTAGATGATTTAAACTTACAGGAACATTCAAACCAATTTCTTGAATTTATACTTGATCAAAAAAATAGAATTTTAAAAGAAACAGATTACACTCTTTACTCTGGATTAAGCGGAATTGGTTTAAGTTTACTAGCCTTCTTTAAAAAAAATAATAATAATAAATTTTTAGAAATGAGTAAATTAATCGCGATCCGCTTAAATACATTATTTATAAATGGTTCGGGAACTCAACCAGATGATGAAGATACCATTCCTTATGGATTAATGAATGGATGGTCAGGCGCGAGTTTATTTTTATTACTACTATTTGATGTAACAAAAAACAAAGAAACTCTGAAAAATGCCAAAGATATGTTGAATTTTGAACTAGATAAAAACATTGAAATTTCCGACTCACAATCTGCAGAGATTTTGGATAATTCAATTGGTTTTCCCAGAATACTTCCATATCTAGGAGAAGGAGGAGTTGGTGTCGGATTAGTATTGAGCCAATTTATTAGGCGCTTACATGAATTTCAAAACGAAAAATATTTAAACCTTCAAGAACAATTCACTAAAAATCTCCAAACTTACTGCACATACTCATCTGGACTAACCAGAGGGATCAGTGGAATTATCCTTATAGGAATTGATAATAAAAACAAATTATCCGACATCGATAAATTAGTCCAGTCATTAGAAAACTATCTGCTTGTAGATTCTAATAATAATATTATGTCACCCGGAACATATGGATATCGTTTTTCAAATGATTTGTTTACTGGAAATGCTGGTCTAATGACTGTCTTACAAGGCATTAAAGATAATAACGCTTGGAAATGGATGCCAGTGCCTAAATCTGTCTTAAATCAACTGTTTCTTTCCTAATCAAAATTAAATTAATGTCATCGTATAAAATCATTTATTATGATTAATTCTTAAATAAATTAAAAGTAGGAAAATAATGAAAAAGACAAAAATTAATTTCATTAAACTAGATGCCGGCTTCTTCGTTGGACTCGGTTTAAGTCTGATTGGAACAATAGTTTCTTTATTTATTCCCCTATTAATTGGTAAGGCTATCAACATTAAATCGTTACTCAGTCAAAAAAATAATACGTGGACAATTATTGGAATTTTGGCCTTGCTAATTTTTAGTGCCATTTTTACAGCAATTAGTGGATATTTGCTTAGTCGTTCAGGAGCCAAACAAATTGCAAATATTCGCACTCGTATTCAAGATCATCTTCTTTATTTACCAACTACCTATTTTGATAACCAATTAAGTGGAAAACTTTCTAGTAGAGTTATTAATGATGCCTCAATAATTCAAAACTTTACTACTGAAATAATCCCCTCTTCAATTAGTGGGATAATTACTGTGGTGGGAACATTTGCAATTTTATTTTCACTTGATTGGAAACTATCTTTACTTATCTTAATTGCATTTCCACTAGACGCGATGGTTACCATCCCAATTGGAATAATTGATGAGAAGGTTTCAATTAAATCTCAAGAGAAACTAGCTCAAATGAATGAAACCAGTTCTGAAAGTCTTAGAAACATTCGAGCGGTTAAATTAAATAACGCAGAACATAGTATCCAAAATAAATTCAAAAAAGACGTAAATGCTCTTTATCATTTATCACTAAAAATGAATGCAATTTTTGCTATAACAGGTCCAATTCAAACCATGTTTGGACTTTTATTGATTATTATAATCATTTGGTACGGTGGTGTTCGGGTATCAGCTGGAACTCTTTCCATTGGAACCCTAGTCGCTTTTCTAATGTATCTATTCCAAGTAATTGGACCAATTAATGTCATAGCTGATTTCTATGCAAGCTACAAGCAAGCAAAGGGAGCAACAAAACAAATTACTAGAATCTTACAGTTAAGTCCAGAAAATAACTATAAAAATCCTGTTATTAAAAACACTTCAAAAAATTCAGTTATTAAATTAAAAAATGTATCTTTTTCTTATGAAAATCACCTAGTACTAAGTAATGTTTCAATGGATTTTACTCCTGGTGATAAAATTGCAATCGTTGGTCCCTCAGGCGCTGGGAAAACCACTATTATCAATTTATTAACAAGACTTTATCCAATCCAATATGGAAAACTCTTGTTTGATGACAATGACTCTTCTAATTTTTCTATTTCGCAATGGCGTTCGCTTTTTGGAGTAGTAACTCAAGATAACACTATTTTTTCTGGAACATTTTATGATAACTTAGTTCTTGGTTTAGTAAATATCCCAAGCAAATCAGAAATATCAACAGCAATTAAAATTGCTGATTTAGAAAATTGTGTATCATCATTACCAGATGGAATAAAAACAATCATTGGTGAACAAGGACTTAAATTATCTGGAGGACAAAGACAACGATTACAAATTGCTAGAGCATATTTAAAACATCCTAAATTCCTAATTCTTGATGAAGCAACTTCTAGTCTGGACTCTGATTCTGAACAATTAGTAACACATGAAATTGATAAGATGATGACCGGCAAAACAATTATTGCCATTGCACACAGACTTTCAACCATTATAAATGCCGATAAAATATACTTTCTAGACCGTCACAAAATATTAGGCTTTGGAAACCACGAAGAATTAATGAATCGAGTTCCAGAATATCATCGCTTCGTAAATGAACAATTCATTGATAAAAACTAAAAAAGCATCAAATCATTAAATAATGATTTGATGCTTTTTTAGTTTGTTATTTAATTACGCTTTCCTCATTAATTTACTACCAACATAGTAGATAATGGCAATCACAATCATAGAAATAAAAGTGGCACCAACCGTTGCTTTAATAATTGGCAACATGTTTAACGCAATGTACAATACCACCCCGATGGCGATACATAACATCGCAAACCAGTTAATTCCATTTTTGTACCAGTATTTCCCTGCAGGAGTTTCTAAAGCCTTTAAATCGTATTTCCCATCTGACAAGCCAAAGTAATCAACCACCAAGATGGCAATGATTGGTCCAAGGAACATCCCAGTATAGTTCAGAAATGCCGTAAAGGCATCAAGGAAACTACCGTTAATCAAAGGAACCAGTGTCAAAATCATGGACAAGATGGTAACGATGAACAATGATTTATTCAAACTAATCTTGGGAATCAGATTATTTAGAGCGGATCCACCAGACTGAATGTTGACGGCGTTGGCAGTCATACTGGTCAAAACAATGACAACCATCGCAATAACACCCAGTCCCAATTTATTAGCAACCGTACTAGGATCGGAGTTATTAGGATTGAAGACCCCGGACGTCAAAGCAACACTCAGCGTCGTGCACAGACCGATGATGACGAAACTGACCATCCCAAGAATGGCACCGACGTATGGAGCCTGGGTGGCAATGCGTTTACTGGAAGTGAACCGGGTAAAGTCAGCTCCACCAACTACCCAGCCAAGGGCAGCCGCGGCAATCGTATCGAGGGCGACCCCAAATGGCATCCGGGCTTTCATTGGAACTTGATACTTGGCAATCTGTGAAAACGAAACGTCACGAAAGACCACGATGACTTCTATAATCACAAAAATAATTACCAAAATCACTCCAATTCGTTCGATAATTTGAACGGACTTGGGACCAGCAATAATACTAAGTAAGTGCAGAATGCTCATGATGATAATTCCAACAATAATCCCAAAGTAACCGCCGGGTTGACCAAACAACGCCCAGCCAAACATACTGTGAAACAGATACGCGAGGGACGTGGCGGCGATAAACGTATTAACGGCCGTCCACCCCATAAAGAGCGTCAGGTTAATGACTGATGGCACGACACTTCCCCGAATTCCAAAGGGAGCTCTGGACAAAATCGTGGTCGATGCTCCCGTTTGGTATCCCATGTAGCCCACCATGCTCAAAAACGCGAAAGCAATTGCCGAAGCAATGACGGCGGAACTAATTCCGCCAAAGAAACCAGCGGCGGCAATCACGCCACCAATGAACCAGGTTCCGTTGTTAGCGTTCGCTCCGAACCACGTGGCAAACATATCCCAATAGTTCATGTCTCGTTCGGAAATTGGGATTGACTCAAATGCATACTTCTTATTTCGCTCCATTTTATCCTCCAATTATTAACGACTGGTTTGGTTTACTGTCTGATGGTCGTATTTGCAACTTATTTCAAGTATACCACTGAAAGAATCCTTCACAACGAATAATTCGAACGCCTCCTCAATTACGAAAATTCTAAATTACATTAGGTAAATCATTAAGTTACCACAAATTTTATCATTCGTTTTTCTTTGAATCAATTAAGTTGGCTAGCTAATATTGTTCGTTTTCTATGAAAATAAAAACGCCAATCATTTTTGACTGACGTTATTATTATTTATTTTTTAGCCCTAACCCGCTGCAAAGTATTATTTGATAGCAGGTATAAATATTCGTCTTTAACTGGTTTACCCAAGATGTCTGATAAAGCAATTCCATAGATATTTACCTGACCACGATACTGGTCAATGATCTTCTCGACACTCGCATCCGGCTTATTCGGATTAACGAAATCGGTCTTGTAATCAAACAGAACGGGTCCATCGTCTAAATCAAGATAACCATCAATAATTCCGTGGACCAACAACTTTTGTTCCGAATCGTTTTCAAACTCAGAGAAGATTTGGTCGGCTGAAACCAGCAGTGAAAACGGAACTTCCCGATGAAGTTGATCGGGATAAGCCTTAATCAGTTTGCCTAGGTCACTTTGATAAAACTCGACAACCGAATCAACGTTGACCTTTTTGGCAACCTCCGGCGTAATTAACTTATCATTAACCAACTGCGCCAAGAGTTCTGAAACCGTCTCGTGATTAACCGGTTCTTTGACGTTAATCTTCTGCAAAATCAGATGGGTCGCCGTTCCAATTTCCATCGAATTGGGCTGTCCAACCGATTGCATGAACTGGGGCTGCATAAACGTTGAATTATTGTATCGCGTTCGTCTCAAAATCATGTTCCGACTCTCGGCAACACTTCCAAGTTGAATGTTATCAGGATCATCAAACAATCGTTTGATTTCCGAAACGGACTGATAGGCCGTGGTGGTAGTAGTTGCTTTGTATGGATATTTGAACCCCATAATCTGCTTAATTTGTGATTGATCAATTTGATCAGCTAGAAGTTCCTGTTCCTCTGTGGCCGACTTTGTTTCGATCGTCCCAGGTTGCTTCAAATCCTTCGCCGTCACAAATTCGACCTTAAAGTTCGTCGGATCCTTCGCCAAAACGTGGGTGGCGTCAACTTTTCCCCGGTTCTGATAGTAGTTTGGGTGACGAGCAAGGGCCGCCCCAATCCAGTCCATAAAGTTATTCGCACTACTTCTCGTGGACTGATTTAAGACCAAGTCTGAACTCTGATAGGCGCGCTCCCACTTCTTGGTCTCATCTTCGACCGACTTCTTGTTCTTAACAATCCCAGTAATGTAGAGTTGCTGTTCAGCCCGTGTCAGTGCAACGTACAACTGCCGCATCTCTTCGGCTAGCATACTGTTGTGCTCTAAATCATTAATGGCCACGTACTGCAAACTGGGCAACAGTTCATGCTTTTTTTGGTCTAAGTATTTAACCCCAATTCCCAATTTATTATTGAAAATGTAGTTTCCCCGGCTGTCAGAGTTATTGAACTGTTTGGTAGCGTCCATCAAAAAGACCACCGGAAATTCTAGTCCTTTACTACCGTGAATCGTCATGACGTGGACCGAGTCGGTCTCAACTTCTGCAGGGGCCTCCGCTAAATCGTCATCCTTGTCCTGCAGTCGTTTCACAAACTGCACGAAGGCAAACAAGCCCTTAAAACTACTCTTTTCGTATTCAGCGGCCCGTTCGTATAAAGCGTGCAGGTTAGCCTGGCGCTTCTTTCCGGCTGGCATCCCACCAACGTAGTCCAAGAAACCAGTCACACTGTAAATGTGCCAGATCAAGTCCGAAAGTTCATGCTTTGTCGCAAAGTCCTTAAAATCATTCAGTTGGTCCAAGAACAACTGCACTTTTTTAGCCACTAAGTTCCCGAATTCGGTTGGTTCCTGTGTCGGATAGTTGTGGTAGAAATCAAGAAGCGACGTGAAATAGTCACCGGTCTTGTGGTTAATTCGCAGATAAGCCATCTCATTTTCATCCATTCCCACGATTGGCGAACGCAGGACCGCCGCGAGCGGAATATCTTGATATGGATTATCAATAATCTGTAAAAGTGACATCATAATCTGAACTTCAGTGGTTTTAAAGTAGCTCTCGCCACCATCAATTGAAAGTGGGATCTGTTTTTGGGCAAATTCTTTGGAAATATCTAAGTTATTCTTCCGGGTTGGTTCCAAGATAGCAATATCACCATAACGAATGTCACGCATCTCGTGCGTGGTCTTGTCGTAGATTTGCATCTTCTTTTTCATTAAATCTTGAATTTGATCGGCCACCATTTTGACCTGACCTTCAGAACTATTGTCTGGTTCAAGGGTCAGATCGTCGTCATCATGGTCTGAATCATCAACGTACATCATGATATTGGCGTTTGATTGAACGTCGTCACCGTAGTAAGTGGCCCCGTACTTCAACTTGGCGTTGCCGGTATAGTTCATCTCACCAAGACCCCGGTCCATGATTTGAGAAAAGACTAAGTTGGTAAAGTCATCGACGTTTTTGGCTGAACGGAAATTATCGGCCAAAACGACCGCCGTATCCGGATTATCGGATTCTTGATAATCGTCTAGTTTTTCCAGAAACATCCCGGGATCCGCCAACCGGAAACGATAAATCGACTGCTTGACGTCTCCTACCATAAACATGTTCTCATGTTTCGGATTCTTCATGGCGTTTAAAATGGCGTCTTGAAGACGATTATTATCCTGATACTCATCAACCATGATTTCATTAAAGTAGTTCTGAAACTGATGTTGAATTTCAGGACTGTCCTTGCTGTTCCCAGTTAAAATGTTTAACGCAAAGTGTTCAATATCAATAAATTCGTAGGCGTGCTTTTGTTTTTTAACCTCAGCATAGCGCGTCGAAAACGTCTTAACGACGTCCACTAACTTGTTAACGATGGTTTCAGAATGATGAATCACATCCAAATTGTCAGCTTGTTTGGCAAAAAAGTATCGATTGGTAAGATTCTTTTTGATCGTATCATCAGCATTTTTACGTAGTTCCATGGCTCGTTTCTTGAATTCTTTTTGAGAATCATCCACCTTTTTTCGAGACATGGTTCCCAGTTTAAAATCATGAAATACATCATAGAGGGCATCCCAGTCCGCCGTTTTTAACCGATCGTAAATCTGATTCAACTTTTTAATGTCGGCTTCAACCAAATCGGCCCGATCAGACATGGCACCGTTTAAAAATTCCTGACGGGACTGTTCAAGTAAACTAAGGGCCTGCTTCATTTTGTTTTGAAGTTCTGGGAGGAGGTACTTCTGGTAAAACGCACTCCGAGTGATACTACCGTCCATCTGGTACAAACCTGAAAGCTTATCTAACCACGCCACTGGATCTCGATCAACGTTTGCGAAATCATAAAGTCCCAGAACCACGTCGGTTAAACCGTCGTCACCCCGATCACTTGAAAAATTGCGGGTTAATCTGGCAAATGACCCATCCTCATCGTCTCCGTACAGGTCTTCGCGCACGTCTTCCCAAACGGTATCCCGGAGCATCTCCAGCTCCGTTCGGTCGGCCAAAATCCGAAAGTTGGGATCTAGGTCAATGGCGTAGTAGTACTTCTGGACTAACCACTGACAAAAAGCATCCATCGTTGAAATGTGGGTCACTGACAACTTCCGAATTTGTTTGACCAAGTTTCGTTTTTGTGCATTGTCACTGGTCTGATTAATTTGATCCTGGAGACCCTTTTTAATGCGGTCCTGCATCTCCTTAGCAGCGGCCTTCGTGAACGTCACAATCAATAGATGATCGACGTCAACGCCGTGTTCGACCTTATTTAGGACTCGTTGAACCAGCACTCGGGTTTTTCCCGAGCCAGCCGAAGCCGACACTAGCGCATTCCCTGGGAACTTTTCCGTAATGGCTTTTTCTTGTTCGGGGGTAAAATTCATACTATTGTTCGCCATTATCACGTGCCTCCTTTCTTAAGAAGTCAATCACGTCCTTGTTGTTTCCCATGTCCTTAACAATGCGATAATTATTTTCAGTTAATAATGGGTCAAACTGCATCACCGGTTTATAGGGAGAATAAATAATCTTGGATTGGTCTTTATACTGAGACGGTTCCAATTTAATGTTTCCGGCAAAAATCTGCTTACCGGCATTCTTAATCCGATCCTCAGTCCGTTTCAGTAGAAGGTCCAAGTCACGTGGTTCAACAATGCTGGTCTTGACCGCATTACTGTATAAATCACCCTTACTGGTAAACTGATATGGATAAATATTACCGGCATCGTCAACGTTATTGACCATGTCTTTTAACATACCGTCGTTATTAACCAAGAGGCCCGTGTACTTATGAGCCTTCATCAATGCAGCTTCCAGCTGCTTCGGATCATCAAAATTCTTAACGTCTTGCGGCTTCAAAATCGGGTCAAAGATGTGCATATAAAGCGCTCCCGCTAACTTCACCTTGTCAGTAGTAGACAGCTTGTCCTGATTTCGTAGCACCGCATCAAGGTAAGTCATCATCTGCATCCGCGTTCCGTCATAGGCTTCCGATAAATCAATCTTCTTTTCACCGGATTTATAGTCGACCACCCCGAGATACTCAGTCCCATCAATGAACATCTGGTCAATCCGGTCAATTCGACCCCGCACGTTCACCGAGTGCTGACTGCCTAAATCAAAGTTCAGACCGTCAATGCCATTTGGTTTTCCGGGTTCACCAAAGATGACCTCGGTGTTTTTCGGCCGCATCTTGGTGTAATGGGACTGGTCTCTAAGTGCCGTCGCCATCTGAATCACGGTTTGAACTAACTGCCTAGCAATGTACTCCATCCGGTTGGAACTCTTCAGAATTTCGTACTGCAGGTTCGGGTCGTTTTCAATAATGGTATCTGTGATTTCAGTTACCATGTTTTTAATCTGTTCGTTGGTTAACTTAGTAATGTCAATGTGTTCGGCATTAATCTTCTTGACCAGTTCATCAAGAGACTCGTGGTAGAACGTTCCCGTACTGCTGGGATCAAGGTTAAACTCGTCTCGTTCTCTTAGTCGCAGTCCATACTTCAAAAAGTATTCGTACGGATCATAGTAGAATTCTTCTAGCTTAGAAATGGAGGTATTAATCGTGTTCCCGTACAGACCCGTCACAATTTGTGGCTTCAAAGAAGCTGGCACGTTCTCATACGTCAGACTGCCAAGTAACTTCTGCGTGATGGTCCGCATCGTTGGGTCATTTTCAAGGTTCGCTTTAATCTGATTCCAAGCTGGACTCAATTTTTTACCACTAACCTTAGCATCGAGTGCGGCCTTGACCAAGAACTTTAAGGTGGCACGCTTGGAACCAATGAACTGCCGAACATCGTTAGAATCAGATGCTGGCGTCCCACTTACATGTTGCTCTTTTAGGTTAAAGTGATCCCTAATTCTGGCGACGTACGGTGAGATGGACTGAGTCACGTCTTCCTTTCCGCCACCCAAGTTGTACGAAAAGACCAATTTATCAGATGGGGTCATGAAGGCTAAATAATTTAAGTAGGGTTCGTTGACCATCTGGGTCTCACTGTTGTCATTTAAATACTGGTCATCAGTAAAGTGCTCATTCATCTGGTCACGATCAGCGTCGTTAAAAAGACTATTGTTTTCAATCGTGGCTGGCATGCTATTGTCGTCAGCTCCCATTACAAAGGTCACTTTTTTATCGTTCAATTGGACTAGTCCGGTTTCAGAGATTGTGACCTGATCCAAGGTTGATGGAATCTGGGAGTACGAAGCCCCTTCAAAACCAGCCTTTAAGAGGTCCAGGAAGGTGTCCATTTCAAAGGGATGATCACCCAAAAAAGTAACAAAGTCGTCCAGTAAACCGCACAGTGTGTTCCAAACTTGTTCCGACTGACCAGCTTCCTGTAGGTCACCACGTTCAGTGGCATGATCCTGCCAGTGTTTTAGTTCATTAATTACACCATTTTTATCCAAAAATTGGTACAGCAGGTTGGCAGCATCTTTTCCCGTCTTGGCTTGCGCCATTTTCCTATAAAATGGTGGTAACGTTTCTTTTACAAAGTGGCGAATGACGTTGATGTCAGTGGAGATTTCCTTATTTCGATTTGACACAATCCCCGTATCATTATCAGAAACAGCGGCGTACTCCCAGTCTTCGTCCTGAGTCCAGCGTTTCCCCTCGTAGCCATTTTTTAGGACTAAATTTTCACACAACGAAAGACAGCGACGGTAACGATCAATGTTCATCGGCTTTCCGTCTTTATCTTTTGGTAGTAGTAATTCTGATTTTAGTAATCGCATCACATCGTCATAGCGGTAGTTTCGTTTCCGATTGGTACGATAGATGGAAAACAACGCGTCAATTAGTTCCACTAAGGGATGATTATCCATGTGTTTCTGAATGTCCACGAAATACGGAATTTGTTGCATCTGAAAAATGGGATCAATGACGTTTTGATACTTGTCCAAATGTCTGGTAACCACCATGAAATCGGAGTAACGAAAACGGCCCGTAGCAACCATCTGACGAATCATGGTCGCAATGTTCATCAACTCGTCATAATTGGAATCAGCCCGAAAAAGTTCGAGGTCCGAGTTGCCATTCGTGTTCGGCGAAATTGGGGAGCCCACTTGACTACTTGAAATCCAGTAGTCCTCTAGTTCCTTAATGCCGTCATTACAACGACAGTCGCCCGCGTACTGATCGGTCATGATTTTGACACCACTTGCCTTAGCGTACTGGTACAACTGATTGTACAGTCTTCCCGAACGCAAAAAGAAGGCCGAGTTATCGGGCATTTCATTTGGATACGAACGGTCTAAGTTGAGGTCAATCGTGATATCTTTGGCCTTATCAATCAACGTTTTGACGATGTCTAATTCCGAAGCGGAAAATTGCGAGAAACCACTGATGTAAAAATGCATCTGGGACAGGTCGGTGTTCAGTAGGTACTGGTTTAACATTGTCAAAGTCTGTGAGCTATAGACGTATTTTCCGTCCGTTTTTTTCAAGAATTCGCGATAAATCACGCTAATGTCTTTCAGTTTTCCCTGTAATTCGGGATTAATCGTTCCAGGATCAAGACCAGCAATCTTATCCAGCGTATCGGGGTCAATCTTACCCTGCTGCAGTTCGTTAATCTGATCAGCCACCTGCGAAATAAAACCTGGTTGGGCTCCTTCACCCTTAAATACGGATAATTGCTCTTGTTGATTTTCAATAATCTGGAAAATTATCATGTTAATGGCATCTTTTGAAAGCCGAGGTAGTTGATACTCCTTACTGTTGCCAAGAAAATACCACATCAATCGTGAAAAGGAAAAGACCTGGACCCGTGTCTCAGCAAACGTGCTCTTATGCTTATGATTCAATTGTTTCAGCGTCCCTAGCTCGGACTCAAACTTGATATGGTTCGGTACCAAATAAAAATATGCATCATTTGGATGTTGCTGCATGGACTGATCAAGATCGCCGACCACTTTTTTAAAATGGTCGTTACTGGCTTTGCCTAAGACAAATTGTAGTGCCATTATGCTTTCCTTTCTGAACGCTCCTCAATGAGTGCTTGTGACTGATTGATAAATTTCTCGTTCACGATTGCGTCAATTACAAAATGTGCAACCGTTTCATGGGAAACGTCTCCAACCGGAACGGACTTTCCTTCTTCAATCGTATGACCATCGTTGTGTTTGGTATTAACTACGTTAACCAAGCGAAAAACAGTGTAGGGGATTTCCGATTCATCAATGACTTTTATGGCATACTGCTGCTGCTTTAAAAATTCAGAGACGTCATCGACTCCCGGATAATCAAGTTTTCCGTCAACTTCTTTGTCAATGCCTGCTACCGAAAGAAAAATAACTCGTTCTAGTTGAAGGCGGTGCGAATAAATCACGGAAAACAACGCTTCCATGTCCAAATCGACGTCCATCGGTCCCAGAAAAGAAACCACGATATCAACATCCTTTAAGTGTCCCTGATACGTCCGTTCCTTAGTAAAATCGCCCGCGGTAATCTCAAAAACCTGAAATTTATTACTTCTATTAAAATAGTTAAAGACCATTTGTTCGGCCGGAGTATTTCCTAATAATAAAATCTTCTTCATCTCTAAAACTCCATTCATACTCTAATTCTAACAAACATGTCAACGGACGTTAATGCACGATTTTTGCCTTGTAATTAGTATCGTTCGTGATTTGACACATTTTAACTTTGTGTTATCCTATTATCGTAATTCGTTTTTGAAAAACCGAATATTAATTTGATAGGAGTTGTGGAAATGGCTAATCGAATTGCCTCGTTTTTTCACTTTCAGGAATTAGGGACTAACTTTACCCGTGAAACGGTTGCGGGAGTTACGACTTTTGTTTCCATGGTGTACATTTTATTCGTAAACCCGAACGTTTTGGGTGCCGCAGGAATGGATAAAGGTGCCGTCTTTACGGCAACGGCCCTCGCCTCTGCCTTTGGCTGTTTCCTAATGGGAATCATCGCAAACTATCCGTTTGCATTATCCGCCAGTCTGGGGCTCAACGCCTTCTTTGCGTACTCCGTATGTATTGGGATGAAGATTCCATGGCAGACCGCACTAGCCGGCGTGTTTGTCGCTTCGATTCTTTTTGTCATCTTGACCTTGCTCAAGTTGCGAGAAAAGATCATCGATTCGATCCCATCTGACTTAAAGTCAGCCATTGCGGGTGGGATTGGCCTGTTCATTGCCTTTTTAGGGTTAAACAATGGCGGACTAGTGGTTGCCAACAAGTCCACGCTGGTTGGACTTGGTTCGTTCAGTAACCCACTCACTTTACTGACGGTTGCCGGCTTAGTCATCACCTTGTTCTTGATGGCCGCTAACGTCCCAGCCTCAATTTTCATTGGGATGGTTGCTTCAGCCGTAATTGGAGTCCTTTTCGGATTAATCAAAATGCCTACCGGAATCGTCTCGGCGGTTCCAAGCATTAAATCCACTTTCCTAGTAGGATTATTCAACGTTGACAAGATCAACACGCCCCAGTTAATTGTCGTTGTGCTGACGTTCCTTTTGGTAACCTTCTTTGATACCGCCGGAACGTTAGTTGGATTAGCCGAACAGGCTGGTTACATGAAAAACAATAAAATTCCACGAATCGGCCGTGCTTTAGGCGCCGACTCAGTTACCATGCTAGTTGGTTCACTTCTTGGAACTTCCCCAATGGGAGCCTACGTTGAATCATCAGCCGGCATCGCGGTTGGTGGTCGTTCTGGATTTACGGTAATTGTGACTGGAATTCTGTTCTTGTTAGCGATGTTCTTCTCACCACTTTTGACCGTCATTACCAGTCAAGTCACCGCCCCGGCACTAATTATCGTCGGAATCTTGATGGCCAAGTCACTTGGTAACATTCATTGGAACAAGTTTGAAGTGGCAGCCCCAGCCTTTCTGATCGCAATTGGAATGCCACTAACGTACAGTATCTCTGACGGAATTGCACTTGGTTTCATCGCCTATCCGATTACCATGATTGCCGCTAAACGTGGCAAGGAAGTCGGTTGGATGATGTATTCGTTAGCAATTATCTTCCTAGTCTTCTTGTGGATACTAAACATTAAATAACAAAAAGCCCCAAAATGAACTTTCAAATTCATTTTGGGGCTTTTTTAAGAAATGATAATACTAAGTTTTTTACCTAACACCGTCGCAATTTTTGAAAGCGTCTTTACACTAACGTTATCACCCTTCTCAACGCGGTTAACAGTTGACTGAGGAATTCTAGCCTTTTTAGCAAGTTCTCTTTGAGAATATCCCGCATCTTTCCGTGCTTTCATAACTGAAACAGCAACTTCTAATTTGCCTTCTTCTTTTTGAACCCTACTTCTAAAGCCGGGTTCTTTTTTATCTCTATCTAAGACACACTTTTCTAACTTATTCATTATATTCTCTCCTTATCAAGTACATATTTATTTTTTGTTCTTTTTCCACTTGCAATATTTTTGTATCTTTTTCGTAATTATATAGATAAATAATTTTTTCAAAACAATTAAGCCAATTTCATTGTAACCGCTTCCGAATGGATTATACTCAAGGTGAGATCTGAGTTAGCTAACTGATTCTCATAGTTATTTGGTCACTAAAGTTTAATTCAAGTTTATTTATAATAAGGGAGAGTTATTATGGCATACAAGACTGTAAATCCATTTAACAACGAAACAATTAAGACTTATCCAAACGCTACCGACGCAGAATTAGAGCAGGTGCTTAAAACTGACGAGGCTCTTTATCAAAGTACTAAAAAACAAGACATCAAAGAACGAGCTAAAATCCTTCACAACGTTGCTAAAGCTTTGCGTGACAATAAAGATGAATTAGCTAAAACCGCCACCATTGAAATGGGAAAGTTATTCCGCGAATCCCAAGGTGAAGTTGAGCTTTGTGCCATCATTGCGGATTGGTTCGCCGATCATAGTGAAGAATTACTTCAACCAAAGGCCATTTCATCAATTGTAACTGGTGAGGCCGAGGTTCACTACCATGCCCTTGGAACACTTGTAATGGTTGAACCTTGGAACTTCCCTTATTACCAAATTATGCGAGTCTTCGCTCCCAACTTTATGGTCGGAAACCCAATGATTTTAAAGGATGCTTCAAACATCCCAGACTCAGCTCAATCATTTGCGGACGTCATCAGAAAGGCTGGGGCACCAAAGGGCGCTTTAACCAATATGTTCCTATCATACGACCAGGTCACAAAAGCCATCGAAGACAAACGGGTTCAAGGAGTAGCACTAACTGGCTCCGAACGTGGTGGTTCATCCGTTGCCGAAGCTGCCGGTAAAAACCTTAAGAAGAATTCGATGGAACTCGGTGGAATGGATCCATTCCTGATTCTAGATGACGCTGATTTAGACAAAGCGGAAGACATTGCTTGGCGGGTTCGTCTCTATAACGACGGTCAGGTCTGCTGTTCTGACAAACGTTTTATCGTCATGGACAACGTTTATGACAAGTTTGTTGAGAAATTAAAGGAAGACTTCAGTAAGGTTAAAATGGGCGATCCAATGGACCCATCCACAACGCTTGCTCCAATGAATTCAAAGAAGGCTAAGGACAAACTTCAATCCCAAGTTGATGCCACCATTAAAGCCGGTGCCAAAGTTGTTTATGGCAATGAACCAGTTGATCTCCCAGGCCAATTCTTCATGCCAACCATTCTTACCGACATCGACAAGTCCAACCCTGGTTACACCACTGAATTCTTTGGTCCGGTCGCTTCGGTCTACAAGGCTCACAGTGAACAAGAAGCCATTGACCTTGCAAACGACAACCCTTATGGACTAGGTGGAATCGTCTTCTCCGGTGATCCCCAACACGGCGCCAAGGTTGCCGACCAAATTGAAACCGGGATGGTCTTTGTTAACAACTTCCTCGCTTCCCTTCCAGCATTGCCATTTGGTGGTGTAAAAGGTTCTGGTTATGGTAGAGAAATGAGTGACATTGGACAAATGGCATTCGTCAATCAACAATTGATCGTTACCGCTCAAGAACCAGATATGCATAACCTGGCAGGTGCACTGGTTGCCACTGACCCAGAAAAATAACCCAAAACAAAAATGAACATCATTGATGTCCATTTCCCCGATATAAAAGACACTAGACGAAATCGTCTAGTGTCTTTTGTTATTTTTATAGAATTGGTGACAACAAGCGGCTAAAGTGTTGCTTGAAGTTTAACCACCATGACTCTGATTCAAACATCTTTGTTGTTTGAAGGGTACTATTCTTCAAGTCCTCTTCAAAAATTGCTCCCATTTGTTTTCCAAATGCTTCATCATAGGTAAACGAATTAATTTCGAAGTTTAGTTTAAAACTACGATAATCCATGTTAGCGGACCCAACTGAGACAATTTTATCATCAACTACCACCGTTTTAGCGTGCATAAAGCCGTTATTGTAGTAGTAAACTTTGACCCCCAGTTTGGTTAACTGACGTGCATAGTACTGGGTGGCACGGTATACGAACGGATGATCTGGCATGTCTGGCACAATGATTTGGACGTCCACTCCTGACATGGACGCAATCTTCAGGGCGTCTAAGACCGATGGGTCAGGGATTAAATATGGCGTCGTAATCTGGACCTTGTGTTTGGCCATTTCAATCATCTTAATGTAGCCAATCTTAATTTGTTCCATACTGGTATCAGGGCCACTGGAAACAATCTGCATGACCGCTTCACCGTCGGTATGAATGATTGGATAGTACTTCTTGATCATTTCTGGGTTGTTGGGATTAATTTGGAGTTTCCCATCAGTGGCGTTCCAATCCAAAATAAACTGGGACTGGAGTCCATAAATGGCGTTTCCGTGAATTCGAATTGAACAGTCCTGCCAATTGCCAAATTTCTTGCTCCAACCCATGTACTGGTCGCCGATGTTAAACCCACCGACGTAAGCATGCTCACCATCAATCACTAAAATCTTGTGGTGATCTCGAAAGTTAACCCGGAAATCAAAGAAATTAGAATGGGTGTGTAAAAATGGGTAAGCATGACCGCCCGCTTCAAACAGCGGCTTAAAGAACTTTTGTGTGGTTCCCATTGAACCCCATGAGTCATAGATGACCCGGACGTCAACGCCCTCTTTGGCCTTCTCAACCAATGCCGCTAAGACCTTTTTCCCAATTTTATCAGCATAAAAAGTGTAGAATTCCAGGTTAATGGAACTCTTCGCGTTCTTAATGTCTGAAAACATCTGATCCATCAACTTGTCGCCATTAGTGAAAACGTCGATTTTGTTGTTGTCATAGAGCGGAGACGTATCAGAATTCATAAACATGCGAACCATGTTAGCTGACTCCCACGCAATCCGTTTTGATGGTGTGTCAGCATCTTTCGGTTTTTTAAGCATTGCTTTTTCTTCACTAAGTTCGTGTCTCACGTGTTTTTTCACGCTACCCTTTAACCGAAAGAACTTACTCTTAGGTAGTTTTCTCCCAAAGAAAGCGTAAATAATGAAACCTAGTAATGGTAGAAATACCAGTACTAAAAGCCATGCCCACGTTGCGGCGATGTCTCGGGGTTGCCTGAACACGGTAATAATCGCAAAAATCGCATTACCGATGACGATAATGTGCCAAATTAACATCCAATCAATTGCCATTGTAGATCCTCCTAGGTTTTATACGTCTATAATACATAATTTTAAAAGACTTTGCTTACTTTTTTGCTAACGATGGATTAAAATGATATGTACTTCGCATGAAATAGCAGGTGATGAAAATGAATTCTTACTTTGTCCTTGGACTACATGGTGTACACAGTTTTTCGATTCTTCATCGATTAGTCAACGCCCTGATTGCCAATCCGCAGGTCGCAACCGTGGTCTTTGCCGCCATAGTCATCGCGATCTTAGTTTATCAATTGTTTTTGAAAAAATAAAAGTGTTTCATAGTTGGCGATTAGTAAACATCGTTCACAACTACGGAACACTTTTTATTATTTGTTCATTTATATCGATAATGATGATTAATTGTACTCTGAACACGTTGATTAATGATTAACAAGAATGCCAAACTGGAGAAAAGCAGTATTAGCATCGGAAAGTAATCGATGGGGAGACTAATTAGTACCAAAGATAACGATCCAAATATCATAAATTCAACGACGTACAATCCAATTTTTAAAAACCACTTCATCTTACTCTCCCACCTATTCTACTGCTTGTTTAATAATTATTGATGCAAATTATACAAGCAATATAAATCGGTGTCTACCGCTTAGTAGCGGTGTTTTGGAATTTTAACCCGCTGTTAAATGGATTGTAATAGTGTATAATGTCACAAACACTTTTTTCATGTCAAAACAACGAATGTAAATCTAAAAAAAGAGGTAACCTACTGTGAAACGAACTTACGTTAAAACTAAAAATGGAATATTTACGTGTTTTTACCAATAACATTTTGTGATCAATAACTGTCCTAGCTATGCATCCCAATAACGATTCATTAAAGTATGAAGCCATTGTACTGGCAGCTGTATATCAATGCGACTGCTTTTTTATAATTATATATTATCATATGGAATAAAATAATCCATAAAAAACACCCTCCACATCGGAAGGGTGTTAAATCAATTTTTATTGTAATGAATCCCATGGATCCAACTTGATTGGAGCCTTCTTCAGAACCTCTTTTTGGGTATGCTTTAAATAACTCTTCTTAACAACCACTTCGTAAACGAAATCCTGCATCCATTCGTCGGTCATCGCGAAGTAGCCGTCGTCTCCCACCTTTTTTCCCCAACTGTTTTCAACTTTCCATTTCGTTGGAACGTCGTTGATTAAATCAACACCGGTCAACGTCATGGCGTGGGAAACTTCAGCTTCGTGGTACTTGAGGCGTTCAGCCTTGGTCATGGTCATGTTTACATCAAATAAGGCAGATTGACGGTAGAGTTTGCTATCCAAGTAACCCTTTTGTCGGTTCATTTGATGCAAAACATCATTTCCAAACCAAACGGTCTCGCCATCTTTAAGTTGCTTAATGGCGGCTTCCTTCAGTTCGTCCATTGGGGCATTCAAGAACTCAATTGGCATGCCACCCTCAACGTTGTTCTGACTTGGAAGGGAATACATCTCATCCATTTTCTTGTCAGGTGAGTTGGTTAAAACGACATAATCGTTTAAGTCAACGCCGATGTACTTGTCGTAAAACTGTTTGGGAGTCAAACCCTGATCCAAATGATATTTCTTATCGTCATCACGATATTCAAGGTCAAAAGTCTTTGGTGGAACACCAAACGAATAGGCGGTCATTCGGTAGACCTCTGTCATCATCTTCTGTTTCATTTGGTTGATATCGTCGTCTGAGGCATCAGAATTAACCAAGTCTCTGAGGACCATCCCGTCGTGACGTAACTTTCGATCCATCACCTCATCGTAGTCGGTGGTGTCATCGGTGACGGCCGTTTCTGGAAAAGCCTCTTTGGGCATAACGCCGTACTTTTGGACCAGTGCCGCTGCCATTGCCCATTGGCCACCGTCTTCACCTGGCATACTCAAGTAAAAATCAACATCCCGGTCACTCGTTGGACGATCGGCCAGTGCAATCATCCGATCGTAAAACATGTTAGCCCGTTCAATCTTATCCCAGAAGAACAGGTAGTTTTGGGATAACTCAAAGTCTTTCTTGTTGTACTTGACCGCAAACTTATGTCTCAAGGTGTTTAACAATGAAAATAGCCAACAGCGGCCACTGTGTTTCTGATTAGAAACCGTTCCCGTATCAATGTCAATTGAAAAGGTGCGGTTTAAGCGGACTGCGGTCTTAGGATCTTCAGAAGCTTTATCAATCCCGTTGGTCATGATGGCCCGTGAGATCACTTCATTTTTTGGTTGCACTTCCAGATCGGCCTGCATTTGATCAACGTCATCTGGTGTAATTGGGTGGTTAAATTCTGTCATTATTTTTGTCCTTTCTTTCGATTAATTAGTTAATTGTAATTCTAAGTCTCAACTAATCGTTTTACAAGCGAAGGGACTAAAAATTAGGATTCGTCATCCGCATCAGTTCGGGACCTCGGTTTACCAGTAGCATGCCCTTCCCGTTTTCAAACGACAGCCCCTCAAACTCGCGGTGACCGTCGGTAATAATCGTCCGGATATCGCTGGTCTTGAGGTGGCCTAACTTATTGACCGGAATTCGCATGACCCCACCATTAGAAACGAGGTAAAGGTTATTATTCTGACCGTTATATGCCAGTGACTGGGGTACAATGCCAGGAGCGTGTCGGATTAACTGCGGAATTAGTTTGAACTTAGCTCCCCGTTCGTTAATCTGACCGCGATAAATCTTGACGGCTCCCCTTGGAGCGATGCCGTGATGAGTAATGCTGTAAAAATACGCCCGACCGGTTTTATCAAAGGCGAGAACCATGCCCATTGGAACCTTACCCGGAATGGTCGACTGAACCCGTGCTCTGACTTTTTGTTCCGGCTTTAAAGTCTCCATGTTCAGACGTTGGACAACCGGTTTGAAGCCATTCTGTTTGATAAACCACATCTGTTTATTCTTAGGGTTATAGGCCATCGACTGCCCGTGTCCCGTGTGAAAGACGGGCCCAACCTTGATGGCGGCCAATTCGGTCTTACTATGACGAAACTTCCCCATGTAGCCTGGCAAGTCAAATCCCAGTTCATTTAGCTTTTTTAAATCATAGCGCACCACGAACCCGGTGTTGGAGCCACCGTAGAAGGTGTACATAACGTACGCATACTGTCCGTGTAGCACCACACTCTGTGGATTACGCATCAGCCGGTGATTGCGGTCGTTCAAACGCGCGTGTCTACTGGTATAAGTAGGTAAAAAGTATTGGGTAACAAAGTCAGAATGACCGTCACCCCGAATCGTATGTAAAGTGTTCGGATAGTTCTCATCGGGTTTATAGGCCGATTCGTATGGATAATAGCCCCGTGAGTAATCCTTGTTGTCAACTACCTGATAGGCGTGTGCTTGTTTTGATGATTGGGTCTCATTTTGATTTGATTTCATAAATTCTAAAAGGTAAAAAATGACGACCAATCCAACAAAAAGCAGACACATCACAAATAAAAGCTTCTTCATCAATCCCTTCATATAATCCCCCAAAAATTAATTTAAATAAAAAGCTCATCATAAATATGATGAGCTTTTATTGATTTAATATCCTAATTCATTAATATTATACCGCTTTTGCTTGGTGGTACTCCATGGGAAGGTCTTGACAACCCCAACGATCTTCTTCTTTGGAACAAAGCCCCAGTAACGACTGTCATTTGAGACACTGCGGTGGTCACCTAAAACGAAGTACTCTCCCTTTGGCACTTTGACAGCCCCCTTATTCTTAGGCCAGTTCTTGGATAAACTAGTTAGATCCCAGTCACCAGGCATCCGGTTGTAGTAAGTTCCCTGTTGCTGCTGACTCTTACTGATGTAATCCTGGTTAACCTTCTTGTTGTTAACGTAGATACTGCCACCCTTAAAGGCAACAGTATCACCAGGAAGTCCAATCACCCGCTTAACGTAGTCGGTGTTCGGGGCAGCAGTGGGATCCTCCCCTGCCGCATTAAATACAACGACACTTCGATGCTTAATCTTAGCCTGTCTGAAGACCATGATCCGTTCCCCATTTTCAAGGTTCGGCTGCATCGACGGTCCATCAACCTTGGCCAGCGTAAATAGGTATTGTCTGATTATTAAGGCTAGGATCAGTCCAATCACAATCGGAATCACCCAACTCATGACGCTCTTAAAAAATTTCATTTCAGATTCTCCTCAATCATTATGTATAATTTTATTCTATCACTAATGATTTGTCAGGGATGAAATCCATCCCGAAAATTTCCTTTATATATTTAGTAAGTATACCTTATAATAGCAATTAGTGCGTCATTGATCGCAAATTTTTTACTAGGGATGAAAAAATGGAAACAAAGAAAAGTTATGTCATTTGGTTAGCGGTCTTACTTGGGATCGTTAGCGCAACTGGTCCACTCTCAATGGACCTATACATGCCAGCGCTCCCACAGATGATGGCAACGTTTCACACCAACGCCTCCATGATGCAACTAAGCATCACTGCTTGTCTGATTGGCCTGGCGGTTGGACAAGTCATCATCGGCCCCTTAAGTGACCATTATGGTAGAAAACCACTACTAATCATCGGTTTTGTCCTATTTAGTGTCTCATCTGCGATGATTGCGTTCATTCCCAACGTTTACGCGCTCATTAGTTTGCGACTGGTTCAGGGAATCGCTGGAGCAACCGGTCAGGTCATTTCTAGAGCCGTCGCTCGTGACATGTTTTCAGGAAAAATTCTGACTCGTTTCTATTCACTATTAACCGCTGTTAACGGCATCTTCCCCATTATTGCTCCCATCTTTGGTGGTTTAATCATCAAAATTACCGACTGGCAGGGAATCTTCCTCATCTTAGGGGTGATCGGAATCGTCATCGTTTTCATGTGCCTCTTTGGCATCCCTGAAACTTTGACGCCCGAAAACCGCAGCACCGGTTCTCTTTTTCAATCCGAAGTGCAGATGTTTTACCTACTAAAGGACCCTAAATTTCTCCGCCTTGTGCTCGCAACCGGACTGGTTTACGGGTCGCTATTTAGCTACATCTCTTCCTCTTCCTTTGTCTTTCAGAATCAGTTCCACATGTCAGTCACCGAATTTAGCTTCTTATACGCCATAAACGGAATTGCCATTGGGATTGGTAGTGCGTTGCCGGGTCGTTTGGTAATGAAAACCGACTCCATCACCCTATTAAAATGGTTCATTAAGGCCACCATCATCACTAGTTTTATCCTAATTCTCAGTGCCACCTGGTTTAAAAACCTGTTAGTGGTTATTATCCTAGTCTTCATCATTCTCATCTTTATCGGTGCCATGCTGACGTTATCCACGACCGTCGCCATGAACGCTGCCAGTAAGAACGCCGGCAGTGCCTCAGCTCTTGTGGGCCTAACGCAAAACGCCATGGGTGGAATTGTTTCACCACTCGTTGGTATCATGGGTGAAAATACGTATTTGCCAATGGGACTCATCATTTTAATTGCCATGATTCTGATTAACTTATTGTTGGTCAGACCAAAAACTGTGAGAAAATAAAGCTAATAATTAATTTTTTCTGCAGGTTTTCTGCAGATTTATTCTATCAGTAAGGAGAACACCCCATGCTCACCACCAAAAACAAACGCTTCGACTCCTTCTCACTTGTAGTCGGACTCTACTTTTTATTTGTTGCGTTCCTCCTATTTATCCGACCAATTGGCTCTTTAATCACCATTATGGCGCTTGGAACCCTACTAGTCGGAATCTATCGCTACGTTCTGTACTACGAGTTGTCCAACTATTTCAATGTGATTAATAAGACCTTGATTGTAACGGGAACGATTGAAATCGTAATCAGTACCATCTTGTTTTTTCATCAATTCTTGAACTTTCACGTGGTCCTGATCTTAATATTTGCCTGGATAATCGTGGACTCCCTCACCGAACTTTTAACGGTCAGATTCATTCCTAAAGTTCGGAAGTGGTACCACGTAGTCGTGATTGGCCTCGGGATTTTGGGCATTATCGTTTCAGTTGCCCTCACCATTCTGTCGTTTGTCTCCACCTCAGAAATGGTCATCTTATTGGCCTTGTTCTTCGTCGCCGATGGCATCGTCATTGCCGTTCGAGCATTTTAAGGAGTGAATTAATGATCGAAATTATTTTCAGCTCAATCGTGGCTTATTTTTCAACCAATCTGGATTACTTACTCGTCTTAGTCCTCTTGTTAGGAGCATACAGGAATCCCAAGTTAGTCCTAACCGGTGACTTAATTGGAACGGTAGGATTAACTATCCTACCAATGGCGATTGCACGGATTCTCGGGGCTGTTCCCCAGATGTGGATTCTCGGCCTTCTTGGGATCTTCCCCATTTTATTTGGAATTAAGGAGTTATTTCCACCCAAACCCCACTCTAGTAGTGACATCAGTACCAGTAAGGGATCGAAATTCAAAATCGTGATGAAAGTCGTGGCAATCACCATCACCGCGTGTGGTGCTGATAACGTTGCCGTCTTCATCCCCATCTTCATCCGAAAGACTAATCTAGAATTACTGGTGGCCCTAATCACCATGCTCATCATGGCGGTCATCTTTTTCTTCTGTGCCATCCTCATTGAGGACAATAAACGGATTAAAAATCTGTTAGGAAAATACGGCCGTTACCTGTCATCAATCGTGTACATCCTTTTGGGAGTCTCCGTTTTAGTTCAAAACGGAACGATTGCCCATTTCTTTCATTAATTAACAAAAATGCATCCTAGTGGGATGCATTTTTCTTTTGTTTTATAACTCGTTTCATGAACTGATCCTTCTGGTCAAACACGGTCTCATTCATAAAACCACTCGGACCGTGGGGAACACCGTCAACAATGTGAACCTCAACGTTCTGTTTGCCAATGAACTTGATGAGTTCGGCCGCCATGTTAATCGTCTGAACGTAAGGAACAACGCGGTCACCAGTTCCCGCATACAGAAGTGCCGGAACCATTGCTTCATTTAGGTACGTCATCGGATTGGCCTCGGCAACTAAATCAGGAACGTCAATCGGTCGGTGAAATCCCAGCATGGCACCCTCAAAAGAGTCGGCGTCACCGGTTTCATAAAAATTGGGTTTTTGACCGAGCGCCTCAAACTCCGGCTTTAAAAGATCCATTTCGTACAATCCGTACGAAGAAATCACGCCATCAACCTGACTTGAATAGTCAAAATGACTACCAAAATCACTTTCAAGGTGGCCACTGGCTTCAGAAGCTGCCAGTAACATCGCTAATTGAGCCCCTGATGATTCACCCATCATGAAAACTGCGTTACTATCAAAGTGATAACTATCAGCGTGAGCTTTCACGAAGCGCACCACGGCTTTTAATTCGTAGATTGCGGTGGGAAATGGTTTCATGTAACTAAGCGAATAATTGGGACTGACAACCGCATAACCGCGCTTTAACAGTTCCAAAGCACCGTTTAATTTAAAGGAACTCTTCTGTCCAAAGTACATCCCACCGCCATGCACATCAATGATGACCGGATAACGGTCCCGCTTTTCGTTTGGGAGGTAAACGTCAAGTTTGTGTCGTTTGCCTTCCGCATAGGCCACATCGATGAACTTGCGGTCCACGAAGTCAGAATCGGCTGGTGAAAATTTATGTTCACGTTCAATGAATTTAACCATTTTAAGACTCCTTTGAAGTAGTTAATTTTATGATAATTCAAAAGCAGAAGGGCGGCAATTATTCCTACTTAATCGTGATGGTTTCACCCTGACCCAGGTTAAATTAATTTATTTTACGAAAGTCAGTTTTTTCTATTGCTTTTTTAAAAAAAGAGGCTAAAATCAGTCCACGGTTGTTTAGAAGCACATTCTAAGCGATATTTGGAAAAAGGGGTGAGAAACATTGGATAACAAAATTCTAACTGACGATGATTACGCCAAAATGTCATTGTCAGATCTCACTAGCACGCTAGACACATCGAGCACCAAAGGTCTAACTACCAGCGAGGCCAAACAAAAGTTACAAAAAAACGGAGCCAACGTCATCAAGAAGGGTAAGCAGGAATCGGTTTTAGTCGCCTTCCTCAAAAACTTCACTTCACTAATGGCCATGCTGCTGTGGGTCAGTGGTGTGATTGCCATTCTGGCAGGAACCGTCGACCTTGGAATCGCAATTTGGGCGGTCAACATTATTAATGGTCTCTTCTCATTTTGGGAGGAACATGCAGCCAAAAAGGCCACCGACGCCCTGAGTAATCTACTACCAACATACGTCAACGTCATCAGAAACGGGAAATCAGTTCAGATCAACGCTGATGGGATTGTCCCCGGCGACCTACTGCAACTACAAGCCGGTAACGCCATCCCGGTTGATGGAGTCGTGGTCCATTCTTCATCACTACAGGTGGACGAATCCGCTCTAACCGGTGAATCACTTCCGGTTGATAAGAACAATAAGTACCAACATGGTGACGGAAAGTTTGCCATCAGTAACGTGGTCTACGCTGGGACCGTTGTCACCAACGGAACGGCGACCGTCTTAGCCGTTAAGACCGGGATGAACACCGAATTTGGTAAGATTGCCAGCCTGACGCAAAACCAGAAGAAGACGGACTCACCACTTACTAAGGAATTGAACCGTCTCACTCGTCAAATCTCGATTATTGCTTTTGCGATTGGAATTACGTTCTTTATCCTGGCAATTTACTTTGTTCATTACCCGCTTGCCAAATCGTTTATCTTTGCACTGGGAATGATCGTGGCCTTCATCCCGGAGGGACTCCTTCCGACCGTCACGTTGTCTCTAGCCCACGGCACTCAGGTCATGGCCAAACGCCACGCCCTTTTAAAAGACTTAGACAGCGTTGAAACCCTGGGTGAAACCAACGTCATCTGTTCTGATAAGACCGGAACGTTGACCCAAAATCAGATGACGGTCAACCACGTCTGGCTTCCAGACAAAGAATATACCGTCACCGGAACGGGGTACTTCAACAACGGCAAAATCCAGTTCAACGGCAAAAATGTCAATCTCGCTGACGAACCGGATTTGGCCATTTTGTTAAAGATTGCCCTATTAAATAATGATACGGCCATTAAGTACGACCCAGACAACAAGAAAGCTCCGTCAATTTTAGGAACTCCAACCGAAGCCGGATTGAACATCTTGACCGACAAGGCCGGTTTAAACCGTGACACTGCGGCAAAACAGACGCCGAGGCTGAAAGAACTCCCATTTGACGCTAATCGGCGCCGCATGACCACGATTCAAAAGACGGCACCAGACGGCAATAACGTCATTTACACCAAGGGTGCCCTTGATAACATTCTTTCGATTTGTGACAAAATCCTAGTAAACGGTCAGGTGCGCCCCATCACCGTAACTGACAGGCAAAAGATTAACCAAGCTAATGCCGACTACGCTAAGCAGGGGTTACGTTCATTAGCCTTTGCCTATCGCGATGACGACGCCGATGATCCGAAACAAGCCACGATTGACAACACCGAAAAAAACCTTGTGTTTGTTGGTCTAGCCGTCATGTCCGATCCCCCACGAGAGGAAATCTTCGACGCGGTTAAGAAGTGTAATAGTGCCAACATTCGGATCATCATGGTGACTGGGGACAGTTCTTTAACTGCCAAGAGCGTTGCCGTCCAAATCGGCATTACCTCTAACAGGGCGCGGGTCATCACCGGAGAAGAATTAACCAAGATGTCAGACGATCAACTTCAAGAAGCCGTCAAGGGTGAAGTCATCTTTGCCAGGGTGGCTCCGGAAGACAAGTATCGCATCGTCTCTATGTGTCAAAAAAACGGTGACGTGGTTGCCGCTACTGGTGACGGTGTCAACGATGCCCCAGCATTAAAGAAGGCCAACATCGGGATCGCCATGGGGGTTAACGGAACCGACGTTGCCAAGGATGCCGCCGACATGATTTTAACCGACGACAACTTTGCCTCCATCGTTTCTGCCATTGAAGAAGGTCGAACCGTCTACAGCAATATCCAGAAGTTCCTCCTCTACATTTTGAACAGTAATATGGCCGAAGCCTTTCCATCAATTCTGTTCCTAATCTCTAACGGTGCCATTCCACTCCCACTGACGGTTATGGAAATTTTAACCGTTGACCTGGGGACTGATCTCCTGCCAGCTCTGGGACTTGGAACCGAAAAGAGTGAACCGGGAATCATGAAACGGCCACCACGTTCAAGAAGCTCGCACCTGTTAAACAAAGGACTTATTATCAAAGCGTTTGGTTGGTACGGACTATTTGCGTCTATCTTGTCAACTGGCGGTTACTTCTTTGCCAACTACCAACACGGTTGGCCCAAGATTCCGCTAGCTGGCAGTGGCACATTTTACGCCGAAGCCACTACCATGACGCTAGCTACCATCGGCTTCTGTCAAATCGCTGCCGTCCTTAACTGTCGAACCGATTCGACTTCCCTATTTAAAATTGGGATCTTTAGTAACCACCGCATCATGTGGGGCATCGCCTTTCAGATTGTCTTAATCACCCTTCTAATCTACGTTCCGTTCCTTCAAAGTGTCTTTGGAACCGCCGCAATTGGTGTCAGTGACTGGATCTATCTGATTGCCATCCCAATTCCACTGGTTCTAATTGATGAGGTCAGAAAGTACTTCGTAAGACGACACATTCACAACAAGTTCAACCAACACATGTCTCACCTACAAAAACTAGAAAAAGCCCTATAAAATTAAAAGAGGATGCTGAACGAATTGTTCAACATCCCTTTTTGGTATGGGTTTTAAAAATTGAGGTTTTAATAATTTAATGGCAATCAATCGTTACTTCAGAATCTGACAAAATTCAATACGTTCATGGTTAGGACCATAGACGTTAAAGAATTTAATTCCCTTCGTCCAGTACGCCCCAATGTATTGAATCTGATCATCATCGACGTTCAGTCCCATTTCTTTAGCGGCCTTAAAGGCACTTTCAATGTCAGTGGTATTTAAGGCGAAGTGGTTAATCGCGCCATCAACTGGGTTGGTTGGCTCGCCTTCCCAAATTTCAAGGGTAAGGTTGTCGTACTTCATAAAGGCACAGTGAATGTTACCATTTGGGAAATCGCCAATCTTTTTAAATCCAAGTTTTTCATAATACTGAATGGTTTTGTTAAGGTCTTTGGTAGGAATTCCTACGTGTTGAAGACCAGTAAAGTAATCACTAATATTCATTTTCTTACTCCCCTTTTTATTATGCGATAATTGGTGGTCATCATTATCAACGTCGGTTGCCACCGTTGAATCTTCTATGCCATTAGACGTATCTAACGCTTGGTGCTTGAGGCTTGGAAAGACGACCTTATCAGCAATTCCGGTAATGCCACCCTGGAAAAGAAAGGCAAAAACCGTTCCGATCCCATAGTATTCAATTCGATGTGTGATCAAAATCGCAATTATTCCAATAACAGTCGGTGGGATGTATGAAGCCCACATTGCTTCAGCGGCGTTCCCCTTAAAATACTTGAAACGTAGGATCTGCATTAGATCGTCATTTGGGTGTAAGACCAGGTTGACCCGTTGATAAATCGAAATTCCAATCGCAATAAATGCAACTCCGATAAAGTTGACCAGCACGTAAACGGTGATTAAGCCCAACGAACGGGCCTCCGGTAACTTGATAATCTCGGTCAAAAGGTCATAGAATACCTGAACTAACCAGGAAAACGGAATCATGAAAATCATGTTTCCAATGGCTCTGCCCCAGTCCCATTTTCCAAGCAAGAGTGCATTCAAAATGATGATGGCGACTCCGATCAGGACGAAAGTCCAAAAAAGATTCCAATGAATCGCAATACTAAAGTTGGTTTCGGCCGCCGTCCAGTACGCGGACCCCAAAAACTGGGGAACCACCTTGGCACTGGTGACCAACGTCAGAACGTTTCCAAGTGAATTGATGATGATTGAAATAATAAAATAAATAATCGAAGCACTCATCGAAATCGTTCGTGGTGTTTTCTTTGCAGTCATAACAATCACCACATTTTTCTATTTAAGTTCTGGGTTAACTGCGACAATCGACTTCCCCATCTTAGGGGTCGTGTGATTTAGAACTCCTTCAACTTCGTCAAGCTTTAAAATATTATCCTGGAACGGAGTGGTCTTAACGGCACCGGATGCCAGTAAAGCAATCGCATCTTCAAAGGCATGGGGATTAATAATCGATCCCTTAATCGTTAACTGTTTCTTAAAGACGTTGTAAGTATTCATTGAGAAGGTCTGATCAGGTTTACCGACTCCAAACATCAGCACTTGAGCACCCTTGTTGGTGTGCTCAGCAGCCTCTTCTTGAGTCTCAGGACGACCAACGGCTTCAACCACAAAGTCATAATTTTCTTTAATTGGGGTCTTCGTCGTGTTAATCACGTTGTCTAACTTTAATTCAGTCTTCAAACGGTCAAGCACTGAGTCGTCTAGAATCCCGGCTAAATCAATTCGTTGAATCCCGTAGTCACGCAGAATTTGAGCGAACAGACGAGCCATGAAACCATCACCAATGATTAAAGCGTGTTGGTAAGGGGTAATGTTCTCGGTAATCTTCATTGCGTGAACCACACAAGAGATTGGTTCAAGTGAACATGCAGCTTGAAGTGAGACTGAATCTGGTAACTTGTAAACCACTTTTTCAGGTGCTGTAAAGTATTGAGCAAGTCCACCATTACGAGTTACTCCAATGGCCGACAAGTTGTCACAGAGTTCATAACGACCAGTTCGACAATAGAAACATTTGTCACAATAAATATTGGGGTCAACGGCCACCCGATCACCCTTTTTAAACTCTTGGACGTTCTTACCAACGGCGGCAACAATCCCAGAATTTTCGTGACCTAACACGATTGGTGGGGTAGCGTCAGTGGAGCCAGGTAACCCGTTGAACAGCCCATTATCAGTCCCACAGATTCCGGCATAGGCCGTTTCAACCAAAACTTCATCGTCTTTAGGAGTTGGAGTGTCAATCTGCTCCATCTTCATCTTTTGTTTGGCAGTCATTACTAAAGCATTCATTTTATCGTTCATAATAAATAGCCTCTTTTTATCATGTTAAATTTAGTATTAATTAATAGTAAGTAAAATAAGCGCTTGTTTTTATTTACACATTCAATATATACTCGGAATTTTAATAATGCAACCGCTTACACTATTGGCATGGCAATAAATAACAACTTCACAAGCACTTCTGAATCAGCAAATATACTAAGATCAATATTTTAAATCATTTTGATTCTCATTTTATTCTGAAATAAATTAATATAAATAATAATTTCACAATAATTGTTTTGGTAAAACGAAATAAAAATGAAAATCACACGAATTGTTCGGAAATAAAAACGTCCCCAAACCGCTAGTGGCTTGGGAATGACTATCAAATTAAGCTATTTAGATTAATTGCATGATCAAAGTACTGTAATTCAGACTTATTATGAACGACAGAAATAATGGTACTGTTTTTTAAATACTTTCCCATTAATTCATAAAATATATTAACCGATTGTGGATCAAGTCCACTACTACTTTCATCAAACAAAACCACCGATGGGTCTTGAATAAAAGTTCGCAAAATCAGGATTTTCTGTTGCTCACCACCGGAAAAATGACTTTTAAATTCTTTGGTAGAATAACTTTTCAAAGCATCATCTTCTGAAACTTTCTCTAATCCGATTTCGTCAAAAAGTTGATTAACTAAGTCAAACGATGTCTTCTGATTTCCTGGATACGTTAAATTATCGTATAACGATCGGTTAAATAACGGTGTATCCTGACCAAGATAAACAACATCAGTTGAACCTTCCGCTGGAATTATAATTTCACCTCTTTGTGGCACTATCAGTCCACCAATTATTTTTAACAACGTGCTTTTCCCTAAGCCATTATCACCAACAATCGCAGTTTTTTCACCCTTATGAATGTTTAATGACAAATGGCAAAAAATGTTTTTGCTATTACGATAACTAAATTTAATTTTTTTAACCCTCAACCAATCACTACCTGGGGCAAAAATTCTGCCTTCATGAACCGAACCCAAAACAGGATAGTGTAAATCGTCTAATCCTGACCGGATACGATCAAAAAGCTCAATCATCTCCAGATACTCGGACCCAAATTGACTCAAACTAATGATTGAATACACTAAAATTAAAAGTCCAGAAATACTGTAATCCTTGTTCTTACCAACAATGCTGATAAATACAATAATTCCGAAAGCCATCACCACAATGAATAACTGCTGGATAATCGCAGATCCATTAATTTTATTTTGTAATTTATAATAGATTTTTCTCTCATTATTTAGTAGGTTATTAAAAATATCGTTTTCGTGGCCTAAACTTCTTAGCGAATAAATTGTTTCTTTATTATTATAAAAATACAAGATGTATTCATTCACTTTGGAAGTTTTACTTAAAGAGTCGCGGACATATTGCCGATTTCTTCCCGACAATTTAACGGAAAGTAAAATGTAGAGGAGAAAGACAATTAAATATGAAATTCCAATCATTAAATTCATTTTAGCCAAAATAACGGTATATAAAGAAAGTAAGGCAACTCCCTTAATCCCTGCTGGCATCACCTCTTGAACCAACTTACGACATGAAAATGATACCTCATCAACGTAGCTTTGAAGTTTGCCCACTTTTTCTGCTTGAAAGTACTTATAACCACCCTTTTCGATGTTTGACCAGATCTCCTGTTTAGAATACTTACGGGTAGCTTGTAAAAAATAATTACTAACATAAGTGGTAATCGAAGGAATCATTAGCGTTAAAAACAATAAACAACTCGTAAAGATGACTTTTTTACCGTTTGAATTAATGATGTTACTCAATAAATACGGCTGCAAATAGAAGATGGCGTACGATACAAATAAAAATAAAAGATAAATGATAATCTTCAAAATACCAATTCGATTAATTAAATGCTTAGCAAAATATTTCATTGGCCTGCTCCCAATATCTAATATTAACTACCGTTAATTTTTATGTGATTCAAATAAATTGAGATAATCATAGCACCATCAAAAAAGATGTTGAACTTAATGTTCAACATCTCAAAATATTTAAATTCCGCTGCTATCTTTTAACAAAATAATTACATAACATTGATACTACTTAACTGCGTATAGCGTTTTACCACTATATGAATCGTAACGTAACCAAGTATATCCATCTGCATGAACAATTCCATTGTAATTAACACTTTGTCCGACCTCAAACTGGCCTACAATTTGTGCACTTGTACTTGGTGCCGTTCTAATGTTAGTTATTTGGGTAAAGGTATACGTTCCTGAAGCTGGCGTTACCACTGGAACACCAGGGTTACTGCCACCTAATTTAGCAACATATAATTTCTTTCCACTATAAGAAACATATTGTAACCAAGTATATCCGTCCGCATTAACTATTCCATCATAATTAACACTTTGTCCGGC
>NZ_JBWXVD010000006.1:0-74636 GCF_059901115.1 Fructilactobacillus sp. X7R4C1 | reverse complement strand
TTGGAATCAACTGGAACTAATTTTCCCAGTTGAGCAACTTGATAATCGATCTTACGAGTTTGTGGAACATAAATTGGTGATAGAAGAACATAACCGTAACCTTTAACATTCCAGGAATACCTCTGGGTAGCTGGATCATAGTTGTAACTAGCATCAATATGATAAGTCGTTTGGCCATCGGTACCAGCAATTGCGTTTCCATTAGGATCGAGTAATTGAACACTCATACCACCATGGTCATCGGTTTCCGTATAAACTTCTGTATATCCACCCTTAAAATGTTTTTCCCACTGGGTACCCACAACTCCGAAATTTGAAATGGTTCCTGAAGCATTTGATGGCTTTGTGGAAATATAATAAGTGGTTGGAATTTCTGGGGGCATACCCGTAATATCATATGTCTGACCAGACATTCCGGTAAATTGATGGGTAGCCATCACTGCACCAGTATCTCTGTTAGTCCACGTAACGGTTTGTGTAACCAATTGAGGAGTGAATACTGATATTTGTGCAAGTGTAGAATTGACACCTTCCGTATTATCGTAAAACCAATCCTTCGTAAAGGTATAATAACCATTGTTTAATGACATACCAGTACTATTGTCATTCCATCTTCGATAAACAAGACCATCAAGAGTGTTGGAATTAATGGTTTGTCCATTTTGATTAAGAACATAAGTCTTAATCAAGTTTCCATTAGCGTCAATTTCATTTACATAAACAATACCATCACCAGTACGATTGGTTGACCAAACAATCCACTTTAGTTTACTACGGTTGTTAGAAGAAGAATTTATAGTAACAAAACCATACGTAAAGTGTTGTTCGTCTGGATCAACCCAAGGAACATTGTTAGCCTGATAGTTAGGATCATTAACAGTAATTTTAAATGGTTCAGCAGCAAGATCAGTGGTGGCATTCTTTAGCTGATTCTGGGGATCATTGGTGGCTAAAGCTGCCGCCGTTTGCTTCATGGTTGCTGCTTGATCATCAGTCTTTTGGTTAGCATCTACCGCAGCGTCTTGCTTATTTGCTGCGTTATCACTTGTAGTTGCTTTCTGATCGGAATTTTGATCAGCTGATTGATCTTTTAATGCATTGGCTACTTTATTAGTCGTGTCATCATTCTTAGTTGCGTCTTGTTTAGTGGCATCAGAGTCAGCTTTTTTATCAGTTGATTGATCCTGTGTGGCATCTTTCTTCTGGTTAGAAGCATCGTCGTTCTTGGTGGCGTCTTGGTCAGTCTGCTTGTCAGCTGATTGATCTTGTGCGGCATCGTTCTTTTGGTCAGATGCATCATTATTTTTAGTGCCACTTTGGTCAGTCTGATTATCTGATGTGGTGTCATTATTTTTGGCTATGTTTTGATCAGAAGACTTATTTTGTGATGAGTCGGTCTGCTTAGCTGAAACATCATCATTCTTGGTAACATTTTGATCAGTTGTATCGTTTTGTGATGAATTAGCTTGTGTATTTGCTGCCTCATCACTCTTGGTGACGTTCTGATCAGTTGCCGGATCATTGGTAGTCTGATTTTGCGGTACTGTTACTTGTTTATCAGACGAATCACTATTTTGTGAATTCATCTGAGCGTTGTTAGTAACGTCCGCTTTCACATTATGTTGGTTAGACATAAGGATTCCGCCTGAAATCCCGGCTGAAAACATCGTGACTGTAATGGCACTGAACAGCCATCGTTTACCAGCCTTATACATCTTATAATGTGTTTTGCTATCACGATTAAACATATAAGTAAAAACCTGCCCTTCTAATTTCAAATTAATCTATACTTACCGGCCTACTTGGCCTTAAGTAATTATTGCACAATCTGAAATTAAATTGAACACAATCGTATTTTATACAATATGAGTAAAACAAAGGCATACACGGCAGTGTTTTTCACGATTAACCAATGCATATAGGTAATTGTTTCTCATTGTGTGTAAATAAAACGAAAAATCGTAATGGTTTTGTAACATTAGCCGTGTATGTCCAATGATAGCAACGTAATTCTTACTTTTTCCTAATAATAATTTTAAATGTTAATTAGTGATTGTACATAATGAAAATGACAGTCAAATTCGACGCCAAGTATAGCAACAAGATGCTCCGCCAGCCCCGTTTAATCGCACTATGTGAGAATTACCGTGAAAATTAATTTACTAATAAATCATTAGCAAAACATAAAATCATTCCTTGTGATGTTTACCAACATTGGTTTTTACTGGATTACGTGGCTGTTTGTGAATAAAATTATAAAAGAAATCACATTATATTAATTATAATTAAATTCACATTCATTATTCTCTTAATGTGTAAAAAGCCTTAGTTATCCGAAAGAGTTAGAACAACTCTCGCTAGTGAATAACTCTCTTCAAACGGTTTGATGATAAACGAATTTCTAAAAAAAAAGGATTCATACCAATTTAAATCGGTATGAATCCTTAGAAGTATAAATTTATATAAAAATCTAAATATTATACGACGCTTTATTATTGCAAATCGCTTTTTTCCTATCTAATTATTCGTTATCAAGGTCACTGTCGATGTCATCTTTAACATCTTGGGCTTTGTTCATAAAGTTCCCCTTACTGCTTTGTAGGTCACCTTTGATCTTATCCATGGTGTCACCAGAGATAGCACCCTTAATTTGCTGTGCCTTACCTTGGGCAACGTCACTCAAGTTATCGATGCGGTCAGCAATATCGTCTAAATCATAACGATCTTCAAGTACTAAGTAACCTAACACGATGTTTGCACCCAAACTAAAACCTAAAAGTAAATTCTTCATAATGACCCTCCTAATATTGATTAATAATTCAATATAATAGTATCATGCCTATAAAATAATAACTAGTAAAGACTTCCCCATTAAGATATTAATTAAGAATTAATCCAAAAAAGACACCTCATTAATTTAAGGTGTCTTAATTAATTTTATAGTTTGTGAGCAAATGCCAGCATAATCATGTTAATTCCTGCCACTAACAGAACAATTCCCACAATTATAGCTAAAACCTTAGCAGCTAGACTTGGGTCTAACAGTAAGAAAATTCCTAAAAATAGTGTAATAAGATCAAAAACAAGTGACGTCCAGAAGACCCCACCGTTAAACTTACGAATGTGATCAACTACAATCAACTGACAGATTGAGTAAACCAGAATCCAAACTGCAAATAGGATCCCTAGGGTAAAGGTCCCAGCGTGAACGTTAAACAGGAACAATAGTGCTAACAAGATTTCAATCGCACCACCAATTAACATCGTAAAACTTCGATAGCCAATTTCTTGACTTAACTTTCGATAGACCCAAATTGATTTTACTCCGGCAACTAATGCAACGACGGCGAATATGATTGCCAAAACAGCAGCACTTGTAGTTGGGTGGAAGAACATCAAAACAGCGGCTAATAATAAGACAACGCCAAATAGACATTCAAACCAATCAAATCCCCATTTTTTATCTTCGTACATCATAAATATTACCTCCAATTGTTTGTTTCAACCATATTTTACCACATCTACTTTTGCTGATGCTGTTGAGCTTCAATGGTTCGCTTGGTGTCACGCTCTAGGACGGGTTTTAAATATTCACCAGTATAACTATTTTTCAGTTTGACAATCTGTTCGGGTGTTCCGGTTCCAACTACGTATCCACCAGCTGCTCCACCTTCTGGACCTAAGTCGATCACGTGGTCAGCCTCTTTAATAACGTTTAAATTGTGTTCAATGATCAGAACGGTATTTCCCTTATCAACAAGTTTAGAAAGGACCCCAATTAATCGCTTAATGTCGTCAGTATGAAGTCCCATAGTGGGTTCGTCAAGAATATAAAAGTTATTTCCAGTTGAACGCTTATGGAGTTCAGAAGCTAACTTCATTCGTTGTGCTTCTCCACCTGACAAGGTATTAGCTGGTTGACCTAATTTCACGTAACCAAGTCCCACGTCAGAAATGGTCTGCAACTTTCGCGTAATCTTTGGGATGGCTTTGAAAAACTCTAACGACTCATTCACGGTCATGTCAAGAACTTCAGCGATATTTTTTCCCTTGTATTGAATCTCAAGCGTTTCAGAATTATACCGTTTCCCATGACAAACTTCACACGGAACGTAAACATCGGGTAGAAAGTTCATCTCAATCTTCAAGATTCCATCACCATGACAAGTCTCACAACGACCACCCTTGATGTTAAAACTAAACCGTCCCTTTTTATACCCGCGAAGCTTGGCCTCGTTAGTTTGGGCAAACAAGCCTCGAATATCATCAAAGACTCCAGTGTATGTAGCTGGATTACTTCGAGGGGTTCGGCCAATCGGACTTTGATCAATACTTACTAGTTTTTCAATGTTCTTCCATCCAGTGATTGATTTATACTTACCTGGTTTTTCCGAATTATGATTCAACTTCTGGGCCAAGGCTCGTTTTAAGATATCATTAACCAACGTAGACTTTCCGGAACCAGAAACTCCCGTCACCACGTCAAACTTACCAAGTGGAAATTTAACGGTAATGTCTTTGAGATTATTTTCTAAAGCACCCTTTAGGGTGACGTTCTTGCCGTTCCCTTTTCGTCGTTTTAAGGGAACGGGAATAAACTTCTTTCCAGAGAGATACTGACCAGTTAATGATTTAGGATTTTGAGCCACTTGTTCTGGAGTCCCGGTGGCAACAATCTTACCACCCTTCTCTCCTGCTCCTGGACCAACATCGATTAAATAATCGGCCGAACGCATCGTATCTGAATCATGTTCAACGATAACTAACGTATTTCCTAGATCACGCATCTTTTTCAGGGACTTAATTAAGCGATCATTATCACGCTGATGAAGACCAATGGATGGTTCATCAAGTACATACAAAATTCCTGAGAGATTTGAACCAATCTGGGTTGCAAGTCGAATTCTCTGTGCTTCACCACCAGAAAGCGTTCGGGCTGATCTAGACAGAGTCAAATAGTTCAATCCAACGTTTTCCAAAAATTCTAGCCGGTCACAGATTTCCTTAATAATTGGATGAGCAACAACCGTATCTTGTTCACCAAAAGTAAGGTGACTAAAGAATTGGCGTTCGTCAGCAATATTCATATCAGAAACTTCCCCAATGTGTTTACCATCAATTTTAACGGCCAAGGCCTTTTCGTTTAGACGGTACCCATGACAAGTCTGACAAGTTAATTCTGTCATGTACTTTTCCATTTGTTCTCGAGTGAAATTACTGTTGGTTTCATGATAACGGCGTTTAACGTTGTTAAGGACTCCTTCAAAGGGAGCATCAACATCACGAACTCCACCAAAATCACTCTTGTAGTGAAAATGGAACGTTTTCCCCTTGGAACCATTCATCAATAGATCACGCTGTTTCTTTGGTAATTTACGGTATGGAGTATCCATATCAATATTAAAGGCTTTACAAGCCTGCTCTAACATTGCTGGATAGTATTTTGAGCTAATTGGATTCCATGGTTCAATTGCTCCCTCATTAAGCGTCTTATCTTGATCTGGGACCACTAAATCGTTATCGACTTCCAACTTAACTCCTAATCCATCACATTCAGGACATGCTCCATATGGGGCATTAAATGAGAAAAGACGTGGTTCAAGTTTTCCAACCGTAAAACCACAAATCGGACAAGAGTAATGTTCCGAAAACACCATCGGCTCTCGCTTACCAAGAAAGTCGGCAATGGCATATCCGTCACTTAGACGTAAAGCTGTCTCAAGTGAATCTGACAATCGTGAATTAATGCCGTCTCTAACGACAATTCGGTCAACTACCACGTCAATGTTATGACGCTTATTTTTATCTAAATCAAAATCTTCGGTCGCATCATGGATTTCACCATCTACTCGGACTCTGACGAAACCTTCGCGTTTAATTTTTTCAAAAACTTTTTTATGTTGTCCCTTTTTATCACGGACAACTGGTGACATAATCTGCAACTTAGTGCGTTCAGGGAGGGCCATGATTTCGTCAATCATTTGATCGACGGATTGACTAGTAATGACCGTTCCATCATTTGGACAAATTGGCGTCCCAACTCTTGCCCACAATAAACGCAAATAATCATTAATCTCAGTGACAGTTCCAACGGTTGAACGAGGATTTTTTGAAGTTGTTTTCTGATCAATTGAAATGGCTGGACTAAGTCCCTCAATTGAATCAACGTCAGGTTTATCCATTTGACCCAAAAATTGTCTAGCATAAGAGGAAAGACTTTGGACATAACGGCGTTGACCTTCAGCGTAAAGAGTATCAAAAGCTAAAGAACTCTTACCTGAACCAGATAAACCGGTCATTACCACCATTTTATTCTTGGGGACATCAACGTTTACGTCTTTTAGATTATGTTCACGGGCGCCTTTAATTTTAATGACGTCATTTGCCATCTAACCACCTCACTTTTTCTTTTTCTCACCCTTAAGCTGCATCACGGTATCCCTTAAGTTAGCAGCTTGCTCAAAATCAAGTTTTTTGGCTGCCGCTCTCATTTCGTCTTCTAAATTATCAATCATTTCCTTTTGATCCTTAGCACTCATTTGGTCAAAATCGGATTCAACAAAGCTTCCATTAGTATTATCATCGTTAGTATTATCATCGTTGTTTTTCTCTCCCTGTTTATACGCAGAAATGGCCTTAGGAATTGGTTTGATAATGGTCTTAGGGGTAATGTTGTGTTCCTGATTGTACTTCATCTGAATGGAACGACGACGGGCAGTTTCATCCATTGCGTACTTCATCGAATCGGTAACGCTGTCCGCGTACATAATAACATGTCCGTGTGAATTACGAGCTGCTCTTCCAATTGTTTGTACAAGGGAACGTTTATCACGCAAAAAGCCTTCCTTATCAGCATCCAAGATTGCAATCAATGATGTTTCGGGAACGTCAATCCCTTCACGCAATAAGTTAATTCCAACCAAGACGTCAAATTTACCCAAACGCAAATCACGTAAAATTTGGGTTCTTTCGAGGGTTTTAATATCACTGTGCAAGTATTTTACTTTAATTCCCAAATCTTTTAGATAATCGGTTAAATCTTCTGCCATCTTCTTGGTTAAGGTCGTAACGAAAGTTCGCTCGTTATTTTGAACTCGTTTATTGATTTCACCCACTAAGTCATCCATCTGATCCTTAGTAGGACGGACCTCAACCGTTGGATCAAGTAGGCCAGTAGGACGAATAATTTGTTGGACAACGTGGTCAGTCCGATCCTCTTCGTAAGGTCCGGGAGTAGCTGACATATAAACAACCTGATTAACCCGTTTTTCAAACTCAGGTAACTTTAATGGTCGATTATCAAGCGCGCTGGGAAGTCTAAATCCATAATCAATTAATTGCTGCTTTCTAGCCTTATCACCGTTAAACATTCCACCGATTTGCGGAACCGTTCGATGTGACTCATCAATGAACATCAAATAATCTTTGGGGAAAAAGTCCAATAATGTGTATGGAGCTTCGCCAGGTTTCCTGCGGTCCATATAACGAGAATAATTCTCAATTCCAGTTGTATATCCCATTTCACGCATCATTTCAATGTCATAGGTAGTTCTTTGTTTTAGTCTTTGAGCTTCAAGTAGTTTGCCCTTTTTCTCAAAGTTAGCAACCTGTTTTACCATTTCATCCTTGATTTCAGGTAAAGCCACATCCATTGTTTCCTTGTTAGTCAAGAAGTGAGTGGCAGGAAAAATTGTAATCTGTTTTCGTTCACCGATAACTTCACCAGTCAACGTGTCAACTTCAGTAATTCGGTCAATCTCGTCACCGAAAAATTCGATCCGATAGGCATGTTCATTTCTAGAAGCCGGAAAGACTTCTACTACATCCCCGTGCACACGAAAACGACCACGTTGAAAGTCAATATCATTTCGATCAAACTGAATATTAACTAGTTGACGCAAAAAAACATCACGCTCTAACTGTTGCCCAACGTGTAACGAAACCGTATGGTCCTGATATTCTTTTGGACTTCCTAAACCAAAGATTGAGGAAACTGAAGCCACAACAATCACATCATTTCGTTCTAGTAGAGCACTCGTTGCTGCGTGGCGGAGTTGATCAATCTCGTCATTAATCGAAGCATCCTTTTCAATATAGGTATCACTGGAAGGAACATAGGCCTCAGGCTGATAAAAATCATAATAACTCACAAAATATTCGACCGCATTATTAGGAAACAACTGTTTGAGCTCACTATAAAGTTGCCCAGCTAAAGTTTTATTGTGCGATAAAACCAGTGTTGGCTTGTTAATGTTCTTAATGACATTTGCCATGGTGTAGGTTTTACCAGTTCCAGTAGCACCCAAAAGGACCTGATCACGATCTCCATTTTTGATTCCTTGAGTCAATTCCTTAATGGCTTCAGGCTGATCACCAGTTGGAGTAAATTTCGAAACTAGGTCAAAATTATTATTCGTTTTTTTAATCATATTGGCACCTCTTCTTAAACTCGGAAAAAAAAGAGAAAGCATTAACTTTCTCCCGTTACTTATAATAATTCTAGCATACGAACATACTTTCGCAAAGCAATTAGACCAAAGCTTCCATACAAAAAGAGCAGATCGACTCTGCTCTTTTTCGTTTAATCTTTAGTTTTGAGTTCCTCAACATAATTGAAGACGCCCTGACCTGCAGTTCCGCCATCGCCGACTGCAGTCGTAATTTGACGTAAGTGTTTCTTTCGCACGTCACCAACCGCAAATACACCAGGTATCTTAGTTTTCATTTCATCATCCGTGTCGATCCAACCTTGTTCATCTGTGATGCCAAGGTTTTTGAAGGCAGCTGTCATTGGTAAAATACCAACGTAAATAAACACACCAGAAGCTTTAATATTAGTGGTTTCACCAGTCTGGTTGTTTTTAACCGCAACCCCGGTTACTTTTTGACCGTCACCTTCAATATCAGTAACGTTACTGTTCCAGACAAAATCGATATTGTCCTTATCAAAGGCCCGCTTCTGCAGAATCTTCTGGGCCCGAAGTTGATCACGTCTGTGAATGACCGTAACGTGCTTTACGATATTGGATAGATAAGTAGCTTCCTCAATCGCAGAGTCACCGCCACCAACGACAACAACGTCTTCGCCTTTAAAGAAGGCACCATCACAAACCGCACAGTAAGAAACACCTTTCCCACTGTAGTCTTGCTCACCGGGAACTCCGAGTTTCTTGTACTCAGAACCAGCACCAATAATTACAGAAGGAGCCTCATAGTCACCGTCTTCAGTCTTAACAATCCGCTTATCGCCATCAATGTCAATGCCCGTAACGGTTCCGTAGCCATACTCAGCACCAAATTGAGTACTCCCATCGTACATTTTTTTAGATAGATCTGGTCCTAAGACTGATTTAAATCCGGGATAATTCTCAATTTCGGCGGTGTTGTTCATCTGTCCACCATAGATCCCACGATCAAGCATTAATACAGATAGTTCGGCTCGTGATGCATACAATGCTGCCGTCATTCCTGCTGGACCAGCACCGATTACAATTACATCATACTTTTTTGCCATTATATCGCCTCAATCATTATTTATTGTTTGTTACTTTCTTTAACTCGTCAAGAACTGGTTCGTAGTTTGGTTGATGAGTAATTTCTGGAACTGCTTGGCAATACAAAATTTTGCCTTCAGCATTTACCAAGTAAACCACCCGAGCTAAGTGACCAAAAGCCGGGATGTATAAGTGCATGGCTTTTCCAAATGAACCATTAAAATCAGAAAGAATTTCCATGTTGTTAACACCGTGAGCGGCACACCAATTTTTTTGGTATTCAATTGGGTTATTTGAAATGGTAACAAATTTAATTCCCTTAAACTTTGATGCTTCCTGGTTAAAACGAGCAGTTTCTAAACTACATACCTTTGTCTTTAAGTTAGGAACCACACTAATCAACGTTGTCTGACCCTTTAAATCATCAGTCGTAACATCTTTCCCTTCAGCATTTTTTACGGTAAATTTTGGTAGATAATCGCCAACCTTTGGTTGATCATCACCCATTAACCATGATACTGGTAGTCCACCTAATTTAATTTTCATAACCAAAAACCTCCTTGACTAATATCAATTGTACAAAATTATATTATCATAAACTGAATTAAATGTTTAATCATTATACTTCAAAATAAAAAATGCCGGCAAAAGTCGGCATTTTAATCTAATTTTTCTGTTGTTCGTCTTCCTTAGTCAGCTTTTGACCAAGGTTCTTAATGTATTCACGTAATTCTTGCTCAATTTCAGGGTGTTTTAAACCAAAGGTAATGTTAGTCTCAAGCCAGCTAAGCTTATTGCCGGTATCGTAACGATCACCCTTAAACTCATGAGCAAACACTCTTTGAGTTTGATTTAAGGTATTGATGGCATCGGTTAGCTGAACTTCATTCCCCTTACCTGGCTTAGTGTGTTCCAAAACGTCAAAAATCTGTGGAGTTAACAAGTAACGTCCAATAATTGCTAAATCACTAGGAGCGTCCTTAGGATCTGGCTTTTCAACGAAGTTTCTCACATTATAAAGTCCCTTTGAAACCTCGCTAACTGGTTCAATTACTCCGTATTTAGAAGTCTCTTTATGAGGGACTTTCATAACGGCAAGGGTTGAAGCTCCCGTCTTTTCGTAACTATTCATCAATTGTTTGGTGAGCGGAGTCGTATCTTCCATCAAGTCGTCTCCAAGCATAACCACAAATGGATCATTTCCAATGAAACTTTTGGCCGTTAAAACAGCGTCGCCAAGTCCACGTGGATAAGATTGTCTAATAAAGTAAATGTTCATATCATTAGTCTTCTGAATTGACTTGAGCATCTTTTCTTTACCCTTTTTTTCAAGGTTTTCTTCAAGCATTACGTTTGAATCAAAATGATCTTCAATGGCACGCTTGCCCTTACCAATCACAATGACAATGTCTTTGATTCCAGAAGCCTTAGCTTCTTCAACAATGTATTGAATGGTTGGAATATCAACAATTGGTAACATTTCCTTTGGAAGTGCTTTCGTTTCAGGTAAAAATCTTGTTCCTAAACCAGCGGCAGGAATAACAGCTTTAGTTACTTTTTTCATCTTCTTATATACCCCTTTTAGAATTAACCTTGTTCTGAACGTCCCTCTCTAGACATTAGATTAGAAATCGCGTCAGAAACGGTTTCTTCATTATTAATTACTGCATGAATTGCGGATGTAATGGGCATTTCTACCCCACGTTGTTTTGATAATTCAAATGCAGCTTGATTGGTGTCGATTCCCTCGATTACCATGCCCATGTCTTTAACAACGTCATCCAATTTCTTACCCTTGCCGAGCTGATAACCAGCCCGCCAATTGCGAGAATCAGAACTAGTTGCGGTGACAATCACGTCACCTACACCAGACAATCCGCTAAAAGTTAATGGGTCCGCACCAAATGATACACCTAAACGTGATATTTCCGCAATACCACGAGTCATGAGGGCAGCTTTAGCATTGTCTCCATAGCCTAAACCTACCAAGGCTCCAGCTCCTAATGCAATAATATTTTTCAAAGCTCCACCAAGTTCAACCCCAATAATGTCGTTATTAGTATAAATTCTGAAATAATCATTCATGAATAATTTTTGAAAATGCTCAGCAGATGGCATATCATCACTGGCGACCGTAACTAAGGTAATATCACGTCTAGCAACATCTTCAGCTTGACTAGGTCCAGAAAGGGCTGAAATCGACTTACGATTCTGAGGATCAATTTCTTCTTGCAATACCTGAGACATTCGATCATAGGTACCCTTTTCAATGCCTTTACTTCCATGGATGATATACGGTTTCATTTCTAACTTGCCCAAAATTTTGTTAGCTTGATTTGCAACCGAACGAGTTGCCTGTGATGGAACAATGAATAAAACATCATCGACTCCTTTAAGTGCCTCTTCCATGTCAGCATAAGCTTTCATCTCTTTTGGAAAGGTAAAGTTCTTGATGTAATGGGAGTTAGTGTGCTGATTATTTAACTCATCCACCTGTTCCTTGCTTTTCGACCAAATTTTAACTTCATGCCCATTTTCAACTAAAATATCGGCGAGCATGCTGCCCCATGATCCTGCACCGAGTACTGCAATTTTTTCTGTCATTATTTAAATTATCTCCTACAAATCACTTAACTACCGTAGTACCAGACTAACTGGTCGTTTCGTCTACGATAAATTAAAACAAATAGTGCTACTACGAATAATACAATGGAAAGCAACTGTGATACCCGGATTACGCCGAATAACATTAAACTATCGGTCCGCATGCCCTCGGTGAAAAAACGTCCAAACGAATACCACATCACGTAACTTAAAAAGACTTCCCCACGCTTAAAGAACTGCGGAGCATGTCTCATAATCATCAAGACAGCAAATCCTGCTAAATCCCAAAGTGACTCATATAAAAACGTTGGCTGGCGGTACGCCCCGCTAATAAACATTTGATTGATGATAACGTCAGGTAAATGTAAATGCTGTAAAAATTGAAGTGATGTTACCGCTCCAAATGCTTCCTGATTCATGAAATTACCCCAACGGCCAATTCCTTGAGCCATAATGACGGTTGGAGCGGCAATATCTAAAATCTGCCAGACTGACAAATGATGTTTAAAACAAAACCACCAGATAAATAATCCAGCCCCGATTAAAGCTCCATAAATGGCAATTCCACCATCCCAAATTTGAATAATCTCATCTAGATGATGGCGATAATAGCTCCATTGAAAAACCACATAATAGATTCGAGCCGAAATAATCGCAATTGGAATCGCCCACAAAATCAAATCATATAAAACATCTTCATTTAAGTGTTGTCGCTTAGCTTCTTTCATTGAAAGGTAAACGGCAATCAAGACAGCGGCAGCGATAAAAATACCATACCAGTGGACCGCAATTGGTCCGAGATGAATCGCAACTGGATTTAATGCCAATATGCTAAACACAACTTCCACTCCTATTCAGGATCCTTATTAGCATCTTGGCTAATATCTTTCTTATTTTGTTCAACTGCTTGTTCTTCGTGTTTTTGCTCCTGGTTGTTTTTAGAAGCATTTTCTTTGATCAACTCATTTAAGTTGTTATCAAAGACCTTAGTCGCATCGTATCCCATTGAACGAGCCCTAAAGTTCATCGCAGCGGTTTCAATAATAATGGCTAAGTTTCGTCCGGGTTTTACCGGAATCGTCAATTTCTTCAAATCAACGTCAAAGATTCGAGTTGTTTCACGGTCGGTCCCAAGCCGATCATACTTAGTATCCTTGTTCCACTGGTCCAAATGAACGATTAAGTCCACTTTTGATTGGGAACGAACGGCACCGGCACCAAACAGGTTCATTACATCAATAATTCCAATCCCACGAATTTCTAGTAAGTGATTAAGAATCTTGGGAGCTTGACCAATCAAGGTTTGCTCATCTTGTTGATAAACCTCAACTCGATCATCAGCAATTAAACGATGACCACGCTTAACAAGTTCTAGCGCCGTTTCACTCTTACCAATTCCAGAATCACCGGTAATTAAAACACCAAGTCCATAAACTTCAACCAAAACACCATGAATGGACTTTCGTTCGGCTAACTTAGCTTCAAGGTACGTCGTCATATTACTTAGAATTCTAGAGGTGGTTAACTTTGAACCTAAGATTGGAATGTGAGCCTTTTTGGCGGCTGCCACTAACTGCTCAGGTGGTTCTAGTTGAGTAGAAATAACAAATGCAGGCGTTTCTGGTTGACACATTTTGGTCATTACTTCTTTTAATTTTTCATCACTCATTCCCTTTGCAAATGAGGTTTCAGTTATCCCGAAGATCTGAATTCGCTTGGCTGGGTAGTAGTTAAAATATCCAGTCAATTCCAGTCCCGGACGTGAAATGTCACTAGTGGTAATGGGACGGTCTAAATATTCACGACCCCAAAAGACACTAAGATGAGTGTTCTTTACTAAATCAGCTACCGTTACACTCTGAGCCATTGGACCTACCTCCAAATAAAATTAATTTACTTAATTCTAACACAATCAGACCTAATTTAGGCGGTTCTTAATTTTATGCAAAATAAAAGAAGCGCCCATTAACTAGGTGCTTCTAACTAATTATTTTGAAACATTTCAATTCCGATCTCATGCGGTGAACCATCGTAAATTGCCGTTTCTTTAATCTCTAATTGATTCTTACGATTTTTAACCTTCATGTGAACAAAGGTCGGATCATCTTGTAAAGCAGAATACAATTGACTTTCCGAATTTACCGGAACGTTGTTAACTTCAACAATTAAGTCACCCGTTTTAAGTCCCATCTTATCGGCTGGAGTGCGGGGTTTAATCCCAATGATTCGGATTCCGTCAACCGCTTGACTAATCTGATTTCCGGTCTTTCGGTCAACGCGATGGAAGTGATACATGATGATTACATAAACCACTACCAATAAAGCAATCGCGATAATAACGTAGTAACTATTTCTCATAAAGTAAGCGCCCGCCGTTAGTAAAATGGCTAACAATGACAGTTCTCCAATTGCGTTTGAAATCCGTGGCATTAATTCATTTGGCAAATGGTTAACAAACTTGAAGCGAAAACCAATCAAAAACGGAACAACCAAGAAAGTTACATGTGCACCAAAAATATTAAAAACTGGCCACATTGGTACGATCGTTTCGATTAATTTACCAGGAATCATCAGTACCAGCGGAATCACAGCTAACTCATTGTATCCATAAGATGCCACTCGGTTCCCGCGCCGATTCTTTGAAACCTGCGGTGAGTTAATTGTCCTACCATTCATCTTCAAAAAGATAAACATTAGAACCAGCATGATTGTGATTAAGGCTAAGTAATTGGCCGATCTTGATGCGTTCATATTCACGGCACCAATAAAGTCGCCACCCTTAATCATCGGGATTGAATAATCATTGAAGAAGACCCCAACAAAAACTGATCCAAATAAAATCAATGTCGGCACTAAGATTCCTGGGATCAGTAAACTAATGGCGATCAATAATTCATATAATAAAATCCAATTTAAGGACACTTCAATCCCAACCAAAGCAGTTAAAATTGATCCAACAATTCCCAGCACAATTAATGATTTAAAAAAGACCCATCCTTCGTGAAATTTAGGGTTAACAGCACTTTCAAATAAGCGTCGTTCTCGATTTACTCTTCGATTGTAAACGAAGAAAACGCGAATAAGTGCAAACCAAAAAGCTGGCATAAAGACAAAAAACAAAATATTAGTCGCAACTGACATAATGAACTTCCTTTTTCGTTATTTTGGGTTCTTCTGTTTTAAATTCCACTGCAAATACGCGTTAATGAATGGATTCAAATCACCATCCATCACTGCTTGACCATTACCAGTCTCATAATTGGTCCGATGATCCTTAACCATTGTATAGGGATGAAAAACATAAGAACGAATTTGTGAACCCCAACCAATATCAAGCTGCTTACCCTCAATCTTGGCTTTCTCTTCTTCTTTTTTCTCTTGTTCACGTTCGTACAACTTTGATTTTAACATATTCATCGCTGTAACTCTATTCTGTAATTGTGAACGTTGGGCCTGACTTGAGGTGACAATTCCAGTTGGTAAGTGGGTAATTCGAACCGCTGAAGAGGTTTTATTAATGTGCTGACCACCAGCCCCACTTGACCGAAAAACATCAATCCGGAGATCTTCTGGGTTAATGTCAACGTTCACAGTTTCATCAAGCTCTGGCATAACATCAACAGAGGCAAACGACGTATGACGCCGCCCTGCTGAATCGAAAGGTGAGATCCGCACTAACCGGTGAACGCCTTTTTCTGATTTCAGGTAACCATAGGCGTTGGTTCCAGATACTAAAAATGTCACACTGTTGATCCCAGCAACGTCACCCGGTTGATAGTCTTCAACTGAAACCGAAAAGCCGTTTTGTTCGGCCCATCGTTGATACATCCGAAATAACATGGAACCCCAGTCTTGTGATTCAGTTCCACCAGCTCCAGGATGGATCTCAACAATTGCATTATTTTCATCGTATTTCCCATTCAAAAGTAAACTCAGCTGATAACTACTAAGTTCCTTTTGGGTCTTGGCTAATTCGTCATCGAACTCTTTCTTTAAATCATCATCACTAACTTCTTCAAGGAGTTCGAGGTTAACCTTTAAATCTTCCACCTTTTTAGCCAGTGAATTAAAATTATCATATTTTAATTTTAATCGATTGTTCTCATCAATTAATTTCTGGGCTTTTCTTTGGTCATCCCAAAATCCCGGTTCAGCCATTTTAGCCTCATTAACCGAAATATTTTCACTTAGTTGATCCAGGTCAAAGTGACCCCCTAAAGCCAGCTACGGCTTTTTCAATCTTTTCGACCTGTCCACGTGCTTCACTTAATTCCATTTCATACTCCTGAAGATGAAAAAACGGAGACCAAAAGTCCTCCGTTCTTAAACTATCTTTCCATATTTTGTCTGATCTCAGCTTTCATAAACAACCTAGTGACATCGTAGTCAATATCAGAGACCATTTCTTCAAACATTCTAAATCCTTCACGTTGATACTCAACTAACGGGTTTAATTGACCATAACCACGAAGACCGATTGACTCTCGTAATTGGTCCATTGAATCGATGTGGTCAGTCCAGTGTGAATCAACCACCCTAAGCACAACCACTTTTTCAAATTCAAGCATCTGTTCTGGATCCTGGAGCTCTTTTTCTTTCTTATCATACTCAGTATCAACGAGTCCCATCAAGTATGCCTTAATTTCATCACTTGATTTTCCCTTCAAGTCATCAATGCTAATTTGATCGGGACTAACTAATGAATTAATCGCAAAATCAAGGATGGTTTGGAGATCCCATTTCTTTTGATCTCCCTGAGTGTGCAAGTTGACAATTCGATTAACCGTTCGTTTGATCATTGGCATAATAACCCACTTAAGTGACTTATTTTCGTCAATCACCTTACTACGCTCACCGTAAATCACGTCACGCTGTTGACGCATCACATCATCGTACTTTAACACGTTTTTACGTGAATCATAGTTATTACCTTCAACTCGTTTTTGAGCCGATTCAACCTGCTTCGTGATCATGTGACTCCGGATAACCGCATCATCGCCCTCAACCTTCATTGAGTCAAGAATACTTTTAACCTTATCAGACCCAAATCGACGCATCAAATCATCTTCAAGTGAAAGATAGAATTGGGAATAACCAGGATCACCCTGTCTTCCAGAACGTCCACGTAATTGATTATCAATTCTTCGTGACTCGTGTCGTTCGGTCCCGATAACCGCTAATCCACCTAATTTGACCACTCCAGGTCCAAGCTTAATATCAGTTCCACGACCGGCCATGTTGGTTGCAATGGTAACAGCTCCCTTTTGACCGGCGTTAGCAACAATGTCAGCTTCTTTGGCATGATTTTTCGCATTCAAAACTACGTGAGGAATTTTTTCTTCATCAAGTCGCTCTGAAAGATATTCAGAAGTTTCAACCGCAACCGTACCAATCAGGATTGGTTGTCCCCGTTTGTGTAAATCTTTAATTTTGGCAATAACGGCGTCAAATTTTGATTCCAAACTTGGATACAAAACATCTGGCTCATCAATTCTAACAACCGGTTTATTGGTTGGAACCGCAATGACATCCATGTTGTAAATTTCTCGAAACTCATCCTGTTCTGTCTTAGCGGTACCAGTCATTCCAGCTAATTTACTGTATTGTCTAAATAGGTTTTGATAGGTGATGTTAGCCATCGTCTTGCTTTCTTCTTGGATGGTAACACCCTCTTTAGCCTCAAGTGCTTGGTGAAGTCCATCTGAAAAACGACGACCTTCCATGATTCTTCCGGTAAAGGAATCAACGATTAAAACCTCGTCTTTTGAGACAACGTAATCTTTATCTTTTTCCATCACGTAATTGGCACGTAAAGCCTGATCCAAATGGTGGGTTAAAGCAGTGTTTTCCGTATCATAAAGGTTATTTAAATTGAAGTACTTTTCAGCTTTTTCAATTCCAACATCTTTCAAAGAGACCGTTTTAGTCTCTAAATCAACTTTAAAATCCGTTTTAGGATTTAGTGTCTTGGCAAATTTATCGGCCTGCATGTAAAGCTTGTTTGACCCACGAGCTTCACCAGAAATGATCAATGGGGTTCTGGCTTCATCGATTAAGATCGAATCAACTTCGTCGACGATGGCAAAATTAAGTGGGCGTTGAACCCGATCTTCTTTATAAACCACCATGTTATCCCTTAAATAATCAAATCCAATCTCACTATTAGTTGAATAAGTGATGTCGCTATCATAGGCAGCTCGTTTTTCTTCCGGATTCTTATCAGCCGAGTTCACCCCGACCGTTAAGCCCAGCCAATTGTATAACTGTCCCATTTGAGTGGCATCACGTTGTGATAGGTATTCATTAACCGTAACGACATGAACACCTTTCCCTGATAAAGCATTCAGGTAGACGGGCATTGTAGCCGTTAACGTTTTCCCTTCACCAGTCTTCATCTCAGCAATATTACCCTCATGAAGGACAATTCCACCCATAATCTGGACTCGAAATGGATTTAGTCCGAGCACTCGTCTGGCACTTTCACGGGCAACCGCAAAAGCCTCAGGTAACATGTCATCTAAGCTTTCACCATTTTGATAACGCTTTTGAAATTCTGGAGTTTTAGCTTGTAATTCCTTATCACTTAATTTTCGATATTGTTCTGAGTATGAGCTGACCTTATCGGCGAGCTTTCCTAATCGTTTCAGTTCGCTTTTGTCGCTTTCAACCCATTTCTTTAAAAGGTTTGTTGCCATTGATTGATTTCTCCTCTAGTGTCTAAACCGTTTTTGTTTCTCGAATTCTCAGTCTATTTTCTTATTCTAACATTTTATCAAATCAATTAAAAATTCATCACAAAAAAACAGAAATATGATATTTCTGTTTTTTCTAACGATCGGTTTTAATTAACCCATAGTCCCCATCATGTCTTCGATAAACAATATCAGTGGTGCCATCGGTGACATCAACATAGACAAAAAAATCATGCCCAATCAAATTCATCTGAATAACGGCATCTTCCGAAGTCATCTTCTGTAAAGGAATCCGCTTTTTCCTAACGATCTTAGATTCAGCTAATCGTTTATCGGGATCATTAAAAACGTGGGATAACTTATGCTCAGTTAATTCTTCATTTACCTTTGAGCCATATTTATCGATCTGTTGCTGGATATCGTGAATCGCGATATCAATGCTTTTGTGAATGTCATCAGAGTTGCCCTCACCTCGCAGTAAGAAGTTCGGTAGGATAATAGTGATTTCAGCTTTGATTCGTTCGTTAGAATAGTTCATAAGATCAACATGAGCAGTCCCTTTCACGTTTACATCAAAACGTTTATCAATTGTTTTGACGTGATGATTAATGTAATCACGGAGATCACTGGTGATTTCAACATCATCACCTCTTAATTTAGTTTCAAGCATTTTAATCTCTCCTATGCTTAGTATCATTGTCTTCAAACGAATCTCTTATAACTATTATAAATTCTAATCGATTAAATAACAATCAATACTAACGTGCAAGGGTAATACTTGAGACTTTCTTAACCCCATACGAATATAACAGTTTAGCTGCTAAGTGCAGGGTGGTTCCAGTCGTATACACATCATCAATCAAACAAACCTTTCTCCCACGTAGGTTGTTAGTCGACCACTCCGGCTCAACGTAAAATGGTTGTTTTAAATGCATCCTATCAAATTTATCTTTTTTGGACTGGGGTAAGCCCTTTTTTGACACCGCTCCTAAGACCTTTTGATATTTCACACCAGCTAACCACCCCTCAACCTGATTAAACTTTCGCACCTCAAACGTTTTCTTACTAATCGGGATGGGAACAATCATACCGCCGTCGTTATGGTCAAATATAAAAGACTGAAACTGACTCTGAAATAGTCGCCTTAACCGATAATCACCCTGAAACTTGTACCGAGCCATATAATCACTCACTTCATCATATGGAAACAACGCATGATTAATTAATTTGGGACCAGATTGATCTTCCCAAATTTTACAATCATCACACAACTCTAATTTCACTTGCTGCTTGCCACAATCTGGACACGCCGTTTTTAAATCAATGGGACAAAAAATTTTTTGACATTCATCACACATAATTGGCGGGGCAAAGGAACGAAAACTTAAAATAAAGGAAATCCTCATATCACTTCTAATAATTTGATTACACCATAAACATTTATTCATTATTTTTTAATTTCATCCCTCTGCGATTCATAGCCCTAATCTCATTTTGGGCGCTAGTAATTCGTCTTGAAAAACTGCCCACAAAAAAATCAACGTTACCGGTCGGTCTGGTCCTTTTTCGACCCACTCTTCCTGCCATCTGAACTAATGACGACGTAGAAAAGACCTCATCGTCGGCTCCCAGTACCATTACATCAATATCCGGAAAAGTCACTCCTCGTTCTAAGATGGTCGTAGTAACCAAAAATAACACTTGCTGGTCACGCATGGCTTGAACCTTTTCCATTCGTTTCTTGTCAGCAGAATAAACACATTCCCATACCTTTGGACCACGGATTTGTTTGCTTAAAATCCGATCAACCACCGGTAAATCTTTAATCTTAGGAACAAACAATAAAAATCTTCTTCTAATTGCAACGTTACGCTGACACATTTTAATTAATTGATGGGGTAACCTTCCCTTTGATAATTGCATCCGCCATTTTCTTGACAAGTGAACTTTAATCACGGGCAATAAATGACCATGAAACCTGATCGGCAAATAACTCATATCTCCATTTCCACGCGTGATTTGGGTTCTCAGTCGTTTACTTGGAGTGGCACTTAACATGATTCTTTGTCCCGTAGTCTTTAAGGCATGCTTTACGGCAAACTCCAGGTTAACGTTGTTAACGAATGGAAACGCATCAACTTCATCAATAATCAATAAATCAAAAGCATGAAAGAAACGCATGAGTTGGTGGGTAGTACAGACAGTTAGTTGACAATATCGGTAATCATCCTTACTTTTACCATGTAATAAAACCATATCAAGGTTAGAAAAAGCCACTTTAAGACGCGGATAAAGTTCCGAACACACGTCAACTCTGGGAGAAGCAATGGCAATTCGAAATTTACGTTTAATTGCCCATGTTAATACCGGAAAAAGCATCTCGGTCTTACCAGCCCCAGTAACCGCCCACAGTAGATGATCACGGTGATGTTTTACTGATTCAATCATCCTTAACGCACAGTCTTTTTGATTTACAGTTAGCGTCCCATCCCAAGTCAAAACATTACTTGGAACCACAAAACGATTTGTTTCTAGGACACTAACCAGTTTCATCGACGAATCAATTCGCCCCATTTCGATGCAATTGGGGCAGTAAAAAATATGATTGGGAAGTTCACATTTTGATTTTTCACAATTGAATCCACATCGGTTACAATGAATAGTAGTTTGATTAACCGTTACCGCTAATTCAAAATTAAGAAGTGGATCACTTAAAAGCATCGGATCAATCAAAGTGCTTGGCGTAAGTCTTCCCATTAGTTCTTTTTGATCTTTGATCATTAACTATCCGCCTCCATTTTTAAATACGAAGAACAGGAATAATTTAATGCAAAATTCTTTTTTAACCATTAAACAAGCTGGTCAAAATGAAATTATTATCAAAAAATCAAAGTTTATTGCTTCCGTATCTCGTGTCACGGACGAAGCGAGTGCTCAAGCATTCATTGCCAGTATCAAAAACCAAAATAAAAAGGCCAACCACAATTGTTTTGCCTATGTTATTGGCCCAAATGATGATATCCAGCGAGAAAGTGACAACGGCGAACCCAGTGGGACTGCCGGGATTCCAATCCTGGATGCCATTAAAAATATGGAACTTCACGACACAGTAATCGTAGTAACAAGGTACTTTGGTGGCATCAAACTAGGTGCTGGTGGCCTAATTCGAGCATATAGTAACTCGGCATCGGATGTGATTGAAAGGGTTGGAATCAGCAAAATGACGCTTAAAACTGCACTTACTATTTCAGTATCCTATAAGTTAAATGATAAACTCCAATATTTTCTTAAACAAAATAATCTACCAATTACTAACGTTGAATATGACACCAGTGTTCGGGTAAGCACCGCCATTTCAAATCATGTGATTGATGACTTCAAAACAAAAATCAACAATTTGCTTGCAGGAGACGTTCAATTCAAGATTGGTAAGGAAGCTTATTTTGAGAGTCCAGTTTAGTCTAAAAAGAGTAGTTCACCTTCAATGAACTACTCTTTTTTGTTTGATTTGGTTTTATGCTTTGCCTTGGTTTTAGTGATTTCGGTTTCGTGATTAGCCTTACTGGTTGTTCCAGTCACAACACGTTTAATCAAATTAAGCAACGGTTGCCGGTTCTTTCCGACTAATCCAATGGCTTCCACAAAAAGCTCAATCCCAATCAAAGTGGCAACCGTCAACAACACTGATCCCCAGAAACTGGACAATGGATAGAGTAAAGAGATGAAAGCGAAAATTAACGCAATCCCGTAAATCACCAAAACCGTTTGTCGGTGGGTCAAACCAATCTGCATCAATCGATGATGCAAATGGTGCTTATCAGCGTGAGAGATGGGTTGCTTGTTCAAAATCCGCCGTAAAATTGCATAAGCGGTGTCCGAGATTGGGACTCCCAAAATCACAACGGGAATAATGACAGATATGAAGGTGGCGTTTTTAAGACCTTGTAAAGAAAAGACCGAGATCATAAAGCCAATTAATAGGGATCCGGTATCACCTAGATAGATTCGAGCTGGGAAAAAATTATACGGTAAAAAACCCAAACAGGAAGCGGCAAAGGTGAAAATCATGATTGATACGTAAACGTTACCGACATTTAAAAAGAATAACCCGATGATTCCCATGGTAGTCAGAGCAATAATGGCAATCCCCGTCGCTAGTCCATCCAGTCCATCGATTAAATTAATTGAGTTCGTAATCCCCAGAATCCATATCCAGGTAATTGGTAGACTTAACCATCCCAGACTAACATCACCAAAGAATGGGAGCGTAATGGAGCTCATCTGAATGCCCGCAAAAATGTACACCCATAGTGCTGCTAGTGAGATCCCAATCACCTTTTGTCGTGGCTTCAATTCAAAAATATCATCAATGACCCCCGTCATAATGATAATAATTTCTCCGCCCAGAATTCCCCACAACTTACTAGATGGAATTTGGTTCCGCAAAAAAACGCAAGTCGTAATGGTATAAGCAATAAAAATTGCCAGACCACCTAACGTTGGCATTGGAATTTTATTTACACGTCTTTTATTCGGTTTATCAATGGCGCCAATTTTGAATGCTAAAATTCTGATAAAAGGGGTTAAAACCGCCGACATTATCATCGTTGCAAACAAATAGACGAATATTTCAAATTTCAATTAAGTATGGCCTTCCACGATTAAGTTTATATTCAATTATACAAACGGAAAATAACAAACACAAGCTTCCCTTTATTTAATTTATGATAATTAAATCTAATGATAACAATTAAAATTTTGGTTTGTTTTTTAGTTCATTTCATATATTATATTAAATATAGAAATAGCTAAATCAATCACATACTTTTGAAAGGAGTCAAACATGCAAAATAAAGAAGAAAAATCTCAAAAAGATGCTCCATTGTTAACTCAACTCGGTATCTTTGGGGTCATTTTATTCGTCTCAAGTCTAATCTCAGCACTCTTTCCAGCCAACTTTCCAGTTCCAACCCCAGTAATTGGGTTGGTGATATTATATTTGTTATTGACCTTTAAAGTCATTAAACAAGAACAGGTCGAAAAGGTCGGATCATTTTTTATTGGAATCCTAGGATTCCTTTTTGTCCCTTCTGGAATTCAATTAGCGGCCTCCCTCGACATTATGAAACATTCTGGCGTCAAACTAGTGATTATGATCATTATTTCGACAGTTGTCATGTTGGTGTCGGTGGCTTTAGTTGCTACTTTTTTGATATGGGCCCGCAATAAAATTTTTGGCAAAAAACAAGATATCGATAAGGAGTAACCAAATATGCAAACGGAACTATTAAAATTTTTAGGCAATCCAATGTTTGGAATCGCTCTATCATTGGTGGTCTATCTGATTGGATCATTTCTATTTAAAAAATTTAACGGCTTTTTTCTTTTTCAACCATTATTTGTTGGAATGGTGCTCGGGATCTTTGTTCTCTGGTTAATGAGCAAAGCAACGGGGATTAACATTACCTGGATTTACACTCATCTGTATAAGCCCGGTGGTGATATTATTTTTTGGTTTCTCTTCCCTACCACGATTGCTTTCGCAGTCCCACTCTTCAAGCGAAACGACATCGTGAAAAAGTACTGGTTTGAAATTTTGTTATCACTAATAATCGGTTTAACCATTTCGGTAATCATCATGTACTTTGTCTCCAAGTTAATTGGATTAAACAAGTCGGAAATTGCTTCCATGCTTCCGCAAGCTGCCACTACCGCAGTTGCAATGCCAATCGCCCAAGGCATTAACGGTGTGCCAGCAATTACCGCTATGGCATGTATTTTAAACGCTGTTATTATTTACGCACTTGGCGACTGGATCATTAAAATATTCAGATTGAAGAACCCCATCGGAATTGGATTGGGGCTTGGAACGGCAGGACACACCCTTGGATCAGCTAAAGCCCTTGAACTTGGTGAAGTTCAGGGCTCCATGGCTGCGATTGCGGTGGTCATTATTTCGGTGGTCGTTGATATCATCGTCCCACTATTTGCTCATATTGTGCACCTTTAAATCTAAATCAAAAAAGCTAGGCTATGTTAAACATAGCCTAGCTTTTTGTTCTATTATTCACTTAAATGATAGTTATACGTCGATACAATGATGTCCTGACGTGAATTCAAGGCACTTCTTAATCGAACAGCAGTCTGATTATGAAGGACTTGTTGCCAGTAGTGTTTTGGTACAAACTGAGGAACCAAAACTGTCGTAGTATAATTGCGATCCTCATCCTGTTTCGCAATAACATCACAGAAACGAAGCACTGGATCGACAACCGAACGATACGAGGTATGAATATCGACAAATCGAATGTCTGGATACTCTTCCTTAAACTTCGTTGAAATTTTCTCTTCTTTTTGCGGATTATCGGCAAACGAAACGTGCATGGCAATGACATTGTCACCAATCGATCTCGCATAGTTAATTGCTTGTCTAGTAACTTGGGTAACATTTCCCACTAACACGATTACCGTTGAACCAGCATAGGTATGATTCTCATAATTCGGATCAGTTGAAATACGAAGCTGCTCAGCAATTCGCTGATAGTGAAGATGAATTTTGTAAAACATCAAAAGGAGCAACGGCATGATAATGAGATATGGCCAAACGTTTGCAAAATGAAGTGCAAACAGGAAGAAGACTAACATCACTGAGATGAACGCTCCAATAAAATTAATGACAGCCTTCACCGGCCATAAGCCATCTTTATTTCTGAACCAGTGAACAATCATTCCAGATTGAGACAACGTAAATGGAACAAACACACCAACAGCATAGAGTGGAATTAAGAGATTGGTTTTACCCTTAAAGAGGACAATTAAAACAATCGCACCTAAAGCTAACGAAATAATTCCATTTGAATAACCTAGTCGGTCACCCTTATCCAGGTAGGCATGTGGCAAATATTTATCCTTAGCCATGTTGTAGGCCAAAATTGGAAAGGCTGAGAAACCAGTGTTAGCAGCAACAGCTAAAATCAAGGCCGTTGCAAGCTGAAGTAAGTAGTACATGATTCCGTGACCAAAGACATTGGTACCAATCTGTGATAAGACGGTATCCTTAGCGTTAGGAATAACTCCCATGTAGTAACTTAGAAAGGTAATCCCAGCAAAGAAGATTCCTAAAATAATGGCCATGATACCTAATGTATTGGCAGCGTTCTTTCGTTTTGGTTGTTTAAAGTTCGGAACCGCATTACTAATGGCTTCAACTCCAGTTAACGATGCTGAACCAGATGAGAATGCCTTAAAGAATAATACCAAGGTCATTCCCTTAACTGAGGTATTCAGTGGAGCATACGCATGATAAGTAATTTTATTAGTTAAAATATTATAAGCACCAACAATGATTAAAATGATAATCATCACAATAAATAGGTACACTGGAATAACCAGGAATGAAGCTGAATCATGCATTCCACGAAGATTCAAAATCATGATAAATATTACAATTAAGATTGCGATCGGAACCTGATAATTATATAGCGCAGGGATGGCAGAAGTAATTGCTTCAGTCCCAGAAGTCGTTGAAACGGCAACCGTTAACATATAATCAACTAATAGGGACCCACCGGCAACTAAACCAGCAGTGTCACCCCAATTGGTTCGGGCAACAACGTAGGCACCTCCACCAGATGGATAAGCATAAATAATCTGTCGATAAGATAATGTGATTGCGGCTAACAGAACCAACACTAGTAGTGCGACCCACATTTGATACATTAATGCCGCGGTCGATAAGGTAATCAAAACGGCAGTGATCTGTTCAGTACCATAAGCAACTGATGATAAGGCATCAGATGATAACAATGCTAAACCTTTGAACTTAGTGAGAGATTGACCAGAGCCTTCCGTTGTCTTAAGCGGACGTCCAATAATTAATCTTTTTAAATACCGCCACATTTAATCCATACTCCTTTAATATGTCATATTTAACCTAGTAAAACCGTAATTTTAAAGTCAAATGCAATTGTACTACATTAAAGTAGATAATTCATCATAATTGGAAATAAAAAAGAGTCCATTCGGACTCTTTTTGGTTAAAACTTAAATTACATCATTCCACCCATTCCAGGTTGTTGTGGAGCAGCTGGTTGATCATTATCATTTTTTGGTTGTTCGGCAACAACGGCTTCAGTAGTTAATAGAAGAGCTGAAACAGATGCAGCGTTTTGAAGTGCTGAACGGCTTACCTTAGTTGGGTCAACGACACCAGCCTTGATCATGTCTTCGTACTTGCCAGTCAATGCATTGTAACCAATGCCTGGTTTTTCGTCTTTCAAATGATCAACAATAACTGAACCGTCAATCCCAGCATTTTCAGCAATTTGTCTTACTGGCGCTTCTAGGGCTTTAACAACAATGTTAACTCCAGTTGCTTCATCACCTTCAGCAGGGATTTTATCAACGTCATTCAAGATGTTGATAAAGGCTGTACCACCACCGGGAACAAATCCTTCCTCAACAGCGGCTCTAGTAGCATTCAAAGCATCTTCAATTCGGTACTTACGTTCTTTAAGTTCAGTTTCAGTGGCTGCACCAACTTTGATAACAGCAACTCCACCAGCCAGCTTAGCTAAACGTTCCTTCAACTTATCACGGTCAAAGTCAGAATCAGTGGCATCAATTTGTTGTTTGATTTCATCAATTCGTTTGTCGATAGCTTCTTTGCTACCCTTACCTTCAACGATAGTTGTGCTGTCTTTAGTAACGTTAACCTTATTAGCTTGACCTAACTGATCAATGGTAGTGTCTTTTAGATCTAATCCAAGATCAGAAGTAATTACAGTACCACCAGTCAAAGTAGCGATGTCTTGGAGTTGTTCTTTACGACGATCACCAAAGCCGGGAGCCTTAACAGCTACAACATTAAAGGTTCCACGCATCTTGTTCAAAACTAAGGTTGGAAGAGCTTCTCCACCAATATCATCAGCAATGATCAAGAGTGAACGACCTTGTTGTACGACTGATTGAAGTAATGGCAAAATGTCTTGGATATTAGTGATTTTCTTGTCAGTAATTAAAATGTAGGGATTATCTAGGTTAGCTTCCATTTTTTCTTGGTCGGTAACCATGTATTGTGACATGTATCCACGATCAAATTCCATACCCTCAACAACGTCTAAACTAGTGTCAACACCACGTGATTCTTCAATCGTAATAACACCATCATTACCAACTTTTTCCATTGCGTCGGCAATCAAATTACCAACCTTTTCGTTAGCTGATGAGATTGAAGCAATTTGAGCGATATCTTCCTTGCTAGTTACTTGGTGACTCATCTTGTGAAGACTGTCAACGGCTGTTCTAGTAGCCTTTTCGATTCCTTGACGAACTCCAACGGGATTAGCACCAGCGGTAACGTTCTTCATACCCTCTTTAACGATTGCTTGGGCAAGAACAGTAGCAGTAGTAGTACCATCACCGGCAACGTCATTGGTTTTAGAAGCAACTTCAGATACTAACTTAGCACCCATATTTTCAAAGTGATCTGGAAGATCAATTGCTTTAGCAATGGTAACACCATCATTTGTGATTGTTGGATCTCCAGCTTTTTCTTCTAGAACAACGTTACGTCCTTTTGGACCCATAGTTGTTTTTACAGTGTCAGCTAATTTGTCAACACCATTTAACATCGAATTTCTAGCATTTTCAGAAAACTTAATTTCTTTAGCCATTATTATCACCTCATATTAATTAATTTATTTTTATTATTTAACGATTGCAAGTAAATCTTTTTCGTGCATTACAAGGTATGGAGTACCATCATATTCAACCTTTGTCCCTGCATACTTATCAAACATGACCATGTCGTCTTCTTTAACAGAAGGGGCAACTTTTTGTCCGTTATCAAGAACTCGACCCTCGCCTACAGCGACAACTTTACCCATCTGTGGTTTTTCTTTAGCGTTATTTGCTAAAACAATTCCACCGACGTTTTTTTCTTCTGGTTCTTGCACTTCGACAATTACGCGATCTCCTAATGGTTCTAACACGTTAATCCCTCCAATAAATATCTTTATTAAATTTTAGCACTTGCACTTATCAAGTGCTAACTTACATTCTTAATATATTATTTTTTCACAACTAATGCAAGAACTTTGCCCGATAAAAATAAAAAAGCATCCAAAATTGGATGCTTAATCTTTATCATAATGATCAATAAAATAGATCAATGTTTGCAGTTCATTAGTCAAATCAACATTATGAACTCTAATTTCCTTTGGAACCGATAATCGGACTGATGTGAAGTTTAAAATTCCTTTTACACCCGCTTTGGCAACTTGATCAGCAACTTGTTGAGCAACTTTACCAGGAACTGTGAGAATCACAACACTGATTTGTTGATCTTTAAGCTGTTTTACCAATTGATCCATTGGGTAAATTGGAACCCCACCTTGAATGGTATTAACATTTTTAGGATTAACGTCAAAAGCAGCGGAAATTCTAATATTACTATCCATGTGGAAGTTAAAATTCAAAAGGGCATGACCCAAGTTACCAACACCAATCAATGCTACATTGGTTAATTGATCTTGGTTCAAGATCTTCTTGAAAAATTCTAGTAAACTGTCTACGTCATATCCATAACCTCGCTTACCAAGGGCACCAAAATATGAAAAGTCACGACGAATTGTAGCAGAATCCACTTGAATTGCGTCGGCCAATTCATTTGATGATATTCGTTTCTTTCCACCGTCATGTAAAATATTTAAATAACGATAGTAAAGCGGCAATCGTTTCGCGGTTGCACGTGGAATTTTTGTCTCAGCCATTTTCAAATCTCCTATTATTATTGTCGAGATTAATAAGTCACAAAATTAATTCTAACATAAAGAAATTGTTTGTGAAATAATATAAAAATGAAATCAGCTGAAAAGCCCCACAGGGCAGGATAAATTAATTTAATAATTTGTTGTTAACGATTTATTTTTCATTTTGAGCCCACTCAAATTCTAATCCTGGATCAGCATTTAGTGAAGCTTTTCCTTTTTCCTGATGGTGCTGCATTGCCGCTGCAGCAGCTCCTATCATGGCTGCATTATCTCCACACAACTTAAGTGGAGCCTTGACAAATTCCACATTTTCCTTACTGGCAATCGCATCTAGTCGATTTCTAATGCCCTTATTCGCGGCAACTCCACCAGCTAAAATAAACTCTTTTACAGGATAATTTTCAAGCGCACTTTGTGATTTTTTTGCCAAAACGTCCACTACGGCAGCTTCAAAACTAGCAGCTAAATCGTTCTTATTTATAATCTTTCCAATCTGATCGGCATGGTGAACGGTATTGATAAAAGCACTTTTAAGTCCGCTAAAACTAAAATCATAATTACCATCTGATTCCATCGCGCGTGGAAAATTAAAAGTATCCTTTCCCTTTTGAGCCATTTTGTCAACGGTTGGACCAGCTGGATAATTAATTCCTAAAACTCTACCAATTTTGTCAAACGCTTCACCTGCGGCATCGTCTCTAGTCTCACCGATGATCTCAAACTTACCTTCTTCGGGCATAAAAACAAGCTCCGTATGACCACCAGATACCACAAGTGCCATTGCTGGAAACTCAATTGGCTTAATAAAGTTAGTAGCATAAATATGTCCTGCAATGTGATTAATTGGAATGAGGGGTAGATGATGAGACCAAGCTACCACTTTGGCAGCGGTGACTCCAATCAAAAGTGCACCAACCAATCCTGGGCCATAGGTCACAGCTACTGCCGTTAAATCATCGTATGTGACGTTTGCACGTTTCAAAGCATCATTTATACAAATGGTAATCTCTTCAATATGATGACGACTAGCCACTTCTGGTACCACACCACCAAATCGCTGATGACTTTTAATCTGAGTTGCAACGACGTTTGATAAAATTTCTTTACCATCCTTGATAACAGCAACACTTGTTTCATCACAACTACTCTCAAACGCCAAGATCACACTATTATCTTGCATTAATCCTCACCCGTCTCTAATTATCTTCCAAAATTATTTGGTGCCACTTTTTGCTTGGATAAATCCAGTTTCATTACCACAGCATCTTCACCATCATTATAGTAATCTGGATCAATTCCAACCTGAACAAACCCAAGATCCCGATTCAAATCTTGAGCTTTAATATTTCCTAATCGAATTTCGATTGAAACACTTTTAAGTCTCATCAGTCGTGCTCTTCTGATAACCATGGTAAGCAAAAAATATCCCAATCCGCGATTTTGGAATTTGGGTAACACCGCAATATTTTCAACGTGACAATTCTTACTATCACGAGAAATCGAACAACCGACAAAAGCAATCAATTCGTCGGCTTTCCTAATTACCAAGTATAAACTGTTTTTGTGCTTTTTTAGATCATTTAGGAAACGTTCTCGATCCCAAGCTGCCTTTTTGTCGTAAACCTCTTCTTCAACATTCACAATGTCAGGGATGTCAGTAATAGAACCCTTGCCAAAATAGTAATCGACTCCATTCACATCAACAATGTGATTTTTAATCTGAAGTCCCCGCTGAATCTTAGCTTCTTCCTTTTTTTTAACGTTCTTTTTTAACCATGCCTCAATTTTCTTCAACATAAGACTCGTTTTCCCTCCCCGGGTTTAACTTTTGCCAGTCTGCTTGTGCTTTGGTTAAACGAAGATAATTGGGATTAAAATTGTTAACATCAGCAACTGGTTCTTGCTTTTCCCCATAGATACCAATTTTAGCTGCCTGTGGCAGGTTATCAATTCCAGTCATATATTTGAAATCTTTCCCGAAATGTTGTTTTAAGCGCTCGGAAAAATGAGCAACATCACTTCCAACGAATACGATGGGCTCATCAAACTTGTCCAGTTCGGTCATCCACTTATCAAAATTAACGTGTTGATCTTTAATTACCGACTCGGGACCACGATCGGAAGTACGGTACAGACCAGTAAACAAATTATCGTTTCTACCATCAAATAATGGCACTACCAACTGGTCGTGTTTTTGCACGTTTAAAACAAGCGCCATGAGACTTGAAATGCCAACCAAATCAATATTCAATGTATCGGCCAAAACTTTTCCAACCGTGGTGGCAATTCTAATCCCAGTGTATGAACCAGGACCATTACTTACGACTACCCGATCCAGATCTTGTGGAGTTAAATTGGCATACTTAACCAACTCTTCAACCACTGGCATTATGTATTCAGCATGTTTTCTATGCGTTGTCATCGTGGTTGTTGCTAGCACCTGTTCGTCTTTTAAAACTGCTACAGTTAATGGTTGATTAGAGGTATCAACTGCTAAAACGTGCATATTATTTACTTCCTTCTTTATTCAGCTTCTTCCATTTAATTTCGGCAATCGATTTAGTATCATCGTTGACCGAAATATCGTGGATCGATTGAATTTGATCACCGGTATTAATGAGTTTGCTTCGACTTACGACCGGATCACCATATGTAACTTCATCTTCATACTTAATACTTACTTGCTTTGGAACGTGAGTTGCCAAAAAATCATAGGATAAATCATCAACCATCCATCCAATGTATTTGGCATTATTGACATGAGAATTCCAATCAATGTCAGTAAAACGAACGTGATACTCAGTCTTCATAAGATTTTGTTCATCATGAATTTGAGGAATCTTTCTTAACCGTTGAATCCTTCTTACTCGATCACAGTGATAAGGAGTAATCATATCTTCCTCTAATCGAACCATTTTCCTAGATTTAATGTCCATCATGACCCACAAACTGCCAACATGAACTAATTCATTGCCGTCAACGTCTCTAACCCAGAATTCACGGTACGCAAAGTACTTAGTGTATGAAGTTCCCCTCGTTTGAACCTGAATTTTTTCATGAACTTTAGGAAGACGCGTAATATCCATGTCGGTTTGAACAACAACCCAAGTTACGCCATGTTCAATCACATGTCTGGTACTTACACCGAGTGCTTTTGCTTGGTCCTGTGAAATCATAATGATCACGTCAATTAACATTGAAAGAGTAATGTTACCCAGTAAATTGGTTTCATAGTACTCAACTACATGGTCTTCAGAAAAAATATCTCCAGTCATCTTAATTCCTCTTATCTTATTCTATGTGGTGGTATTGATTATAAACATCCTGACGGACTAGCCCATTTTGCTTAGCGACTTGCTTAATCGCGCCATTTGGCTTTTCACCGTTACTAATTAATTGATCAACCTGCTCGTAAACCGATAATTGAGCTTCATTTTGCTTCTCTTCATGAAGTTTAAACCCGGCTGAATTCCCAGAAACTAGAATGACAAACTCTCCTCTAATCTCATTTTGTTTGGACCATTCCACTAAATCGTCAAGACCACCACGAACGTATTCTTCAAACTTCTTAGTGAGCTCTCTTGCAAGCACTGCCTGCCGATTTCCAAAAACCTTTTGCATGTTTAAGAGCGTCTTTTTAAGTCGATGAGGCGCTTCATAAAAAATCAAGGTCGGATATTCTTGTGCTAAAATCTTTAGTTCATCAACCTGCTCTTTGGGTTTCCGTTTTAAAAATCCATAAAACAAAAACGGTTGAGGTTTAAGTCCTGAAGCAATTAAACTAGTAAGGCCAGCGTTTGGTCCCGGAATGCTTATCACGGAAATATCATGTTCAATGCACTGCTTTACTAATTCACGTCCAGGATCACTAATTGAAGGCATTCCTGCATCACTGACTTGTGCAATTGAAATCCCATTGATTAATTTTTCAACTAATTCAGGTGCTCGTTGTTCAGTATTATGCTCATGAAAACTAATTTGTTTGGTCGTAATATCAAAATGATTTAAAAGTTTCTGGGTATTCCTCGTATCTTCAGCGGCAATCAAATCAACATCTTTTAAAATATTGATGGCTCTAATCGTCATATCATCAAGATTACCAATTGGTGTAGGAACCAGATATAAACTGCCCTTATTATGATCTGCAAAACTTTTTTGAACTGATAAATCCAATGGAATTACCTTTCTCCGTAAATGATATCGGTACAAAACATACAACTACTATTACTGTTACGCCGTTTTCCATAAAACTGTGTGCAAACATGAAATCCTTCGTTATACAACTTTTCCAAGTTTTTCTTGGACATCGAAAGTTGCTGCTTCTTTTTGTTTTTCCCATCTTTTCCCGAAATTAACTCTCGAAGATGTTCATTTTCAATCTTCAGTTCTGAATTTTCCTCGATGACTTTATCAATTTCATCCCGAAGATCACCAATTTTTTCACTCATTAATTCCGATTGTGATTCCAAATTATTAAATTCTTCGTTAACATCTGATTCTTTCAATCGACTTTTGCTCCTCCTTCAATGACTGCTAAACATTTCAGGGTAATAACCTCCAAAATATTTTGGAAGCTAACGTTTAGATCTTGTTTTTTGGCACTGTTCAAGACCGTTGTGATGATTTCAATTAATTGATCATCTGATAACTGGTTAGCCATCTGTTTCAAAAGGGAATACTGATCACCAAATCCTAAACTATCAGGCTTTAATTCCCTAAACTTGACATCAAAGACATCCTTAAAAATTTGATAAATCATTTTTAAAGTCATCTGTTGTTCAAACCGACCCGTTATATTAGGCATAAAGCTAATTTGAACGCTCGTAAAAGCGCGATAATCATCATTAACTAATTCATTAAACCAGTGCTCAACTATCTCTTTAACCTTGTTAAACCAACCGTCTTCAAGCATTTTATCAATTGAAGATAAGTCCTCAGTTAATTCTAAAATAAGATTACTAGACGTTTTCGATAACCCTCTATCAGTTACGTACTTAATCAAGTTATCTTCGTTAATTTTGGGAAATTCTACTAACTGCGTTCTAGATATGATGGTTGGTAATATCTTTCGATAGTCATTGGTAAGTAAAAAGGAATTAACTTGCCCATTTGGCTCTTCAATAAACTTTAAAAGACTATTAGCAGCACTAGTAGTCATCGTATCGGCCCCGTCAATAATGAAAACCTTCTTGTTTCCTTCAACCGCACTTTTAGAAAATTCATGTTTTAAATGTCGAATTGAATCAACTTTGATACTTCTGCCATCGGGTTTGATCATCACCACATCAGGATGTTCGTCTTCTGCGATCCGGACACACTCATTACAGATGCCACATGGCATGTCATTTTGAACGTTATTACAAAACAACCGCATTGCAATCGTCTTTGCAACCGCTAATTTTCCCAAACCATCCGAACCCGAAAAAAGATACGAGTGACTGAGATCTTGAGCCGAAATAACGCCCATAAAGTGTTGTGTTAAAGTAGCTTGTTTTTGGGTAGCCTGTTTAATTATGGTCTGAGCTAAAGTTTCTTCTACCATTATATTAACTAACTAGAAGCGATTTAATGATTCCATTGGCAAAATCATAACCGTTGCTCCTCCAACCTGAACTTCAACTGGGTAAGACGTCTCACTAATGCTTCCAGCTAAACTAACTGGTGGCGTCATGTATTGTTTTCTAGTTTCACAGGTTGTTTTAATGATATCCAAAATCTCGTCGACCTTATCATCTTTAGCTCCAATCAAATAAGTGACGTTTTTAGCCTTCAAGAATCCACCCTTAGTGGATAATTGGGTTGCCTGGATCTTATGTTTGATGAATTCAGATTGTAATTTGGCTGCATCCTTATCTTGGATAATTGCAATAATTAACTTCATAACTGATCCTCCTATTTACTTTCGTTAAAATATCTAGCTGCTCTCTTATACAATACGGAAATGACCTGATCTACTACTTGTTCAATTGGCTTAGTAGCATCAACCTTAATAACACGCTTGGGATTCTGCTTAGCAATTTCATCATAAGCTTCATGAACCCGAACATAAAAATCGTGTTCTTGAAGATCCAATCGATTAACTTCCTCACTCCGATGTTCAGCAATGCGATCTAATCCAACGTCCACTGGGACGTCAAAATAAATGGTGGTATCGGGCATTAAACCCTCAGTAGCAAACTGATTCATTGATAAAACGGCGTTTTCACCAAGTTCTCGGCCCGCTCCTTGATACGCAATTGAACTGTCAAGATAGCGGTCGCACAAAACTAATTGACCGGCCTTTAAAGCTGGCAAAATGGTCTTAACTAAATGCTCTCTTCTGGCCGCCGCAAACAAAAGCGCCTCACAACGGTCATCCATATCTGACTCGTTTTTATTCAAAATTATCTGACGAATTTGCTCGGAGACTTGGTTCCCACCTGGTTCACGAGTAGTTAGCAATTGGTCTTTAAGCATTGGTTTAATTTTATCAACCACCTGATTTAAAACGGTGGTTTTTCCAGCACCATCGGTGCCTTCAAATGTAATAAATTGTCCAGTCATATTAGATTCAGTCCCAGCATTTTTGCTATTTTCATTGTACTTTAAGTTATATTTATTGTCTATTTAAAAAGCCAGCTAGGATCTAGCTGGCTTACGTTTAATTTTCATATACTGACGGTTGAATCCGATCATTTTTAATGTTTCGTTTTCGTGCTTGCCGATACATAAACATGTATTTTTGCTTTGTAAGCATCGTTTGTGCAAATAAGTGACTGTCCGTTTCGGAAACAGCTTGTTCAGTTTGCACAGCCTGATCCCAATCATTTTTTAAAAAATTGATGGTATCAAGCAATTGGTCATCATAATTTTGCTTCATAGAACTATATCTAAATAACGAAAACATCGTTCATCCCTCACATTTCGGTGCGTCCAGAAACTGCCTTTGAAAGGGTCATCTCATCTGCATATTCAATATCACTTCCAACTGACAATCCATGAGACAATCTGGTAACTTTAATGCCTGCTGGCTTAATTAACTTTGCCAAATACATTGCCGTTGCTTCTCCCTCAGGAGTTGCATTAGTAGCAATGATGACTTCTTTAACTTCTTCGTTTTTTTGCAGTCGTTTGATTAAAGAACTGATATTGATGTCTTCAGGACCCTTCCCCTCAATTGGGGAAAGCACTCCGTGTAAAACGTGATAAAGACCATTATAATCCTTCATTTTTTCCATCGTCATCACATCTTTAGACTGTTCCACTACCATAATCTTACTTTGATCACGACTTTCATCGGTACAGATCTCACAGGGATCGGTCTCGGTGATATTGCCGCAAATTGAACAAAAACGCAAATCATTCTTAGTTGAAGTTAAGGCATCCGCAAAGTTTTTTACATCGGTTTTATTCATATCAACCGTATAAAATGCCAATCTAGTGGCGGTCTTTCTGCCAATTCCTGGCAAATGCATGTAACTATCGATTAGCTTAGCAATTGGTTCTGGGTATTGCATTTAAATCCCTTCTTCTACATACCTGGAATATTCATTCCCTTGGTATACTTTCCCATCTTATCTTGAGTGGTCTTTTCAATCTGTGAAAGTGCATCGTTAACCGCACTGATCACTAGATCTGAGAGCATGTCTGGATCGTCTGGATCAATGGCCTCTGGTTTGACGTTCATGTCCTTCATCTTGCGGTCACCAGTAAAGGTAACGGTCACCATATCTTCTGGAGCTTTTCCAGTGAATTCACTCTTCTCAATTTCTTCTTGTTCATTTTGCATTTGTTGTTGCATCTTACGAGCTTTTTGCATCATCTTTCCCATGTTCATTCCGTTCATAATTATTCTCCTTTTAATTAATCATCTTTAACATCAATTATATCATCACCAAACATCTGCTTGGCAGTATTAACCGAATCATTGTTATCTTTATCTTTGGTCGTTTCAGTTTGTTCTTGCTTTTCGTAAGCTTTATTCGTATTAGAAACCGCTTTTTCTGACTTGGGGTTTGACTGAATTTTTTCATTATGAGACCGGTGATTTTTAAGGTAATCACTTCTAAGTTGTGGCCATTCATCATTTGGTACAAACACCACCATTGGAACAAATCCTAAAATACGATCAAGGCCATTTTGAAGTGCATCCATCAAATCACCATCGGTTCCAGCCTTCTGATACAAAAAACCATAATCAAAGGCAACAACAACTCCTTTATCACTCGCAGCAACGGGGTTTGAGACATGCATCACGGCTCGTTGCGTGACCGACAACGACTGAAGTAATTCCTGCCAGATATCCTGATAGGTAGTCAGATCTTTTCTAGTGGCCTTTTCTAGGATATCGTAAACTTTCGTCAAATTAACTCGGACCTGTTTGGTGGAATCATAATGAGTGGAATCAGCGATTGGTTTAGATTTAGTTGATTTAGGTTGCTTATCATCATCAGTTGACGTTGACCCATTGCCCAGTTCCGACTTTAACTCACTAACTTGATTTTGCAGCTCAGACAGTTGCTTTTTTAAAACTTTCGTATCCATATCATCGCTTTTTGATTCGTTATCTGGGTCACTTTCTTTTTGATTTGCCAGTTTAACCGTTAAAATATCCAAATAAACATCGGGATGAGACGAATAACGCATCTGACTTTGAACGTCACTCATAATTTCAACGTAATGATATATTAGATTACTATCTACCTTATCAGCAATCGTCTTAAAATTGTCGCCTAAAAGGCCAAGTTCGCTCTTTTGGACCATTTCTGGATCCTGATGATATAACAAAATGTTCTGACAATAATCAATTAAGTCCTCAATAAACTGATTAGCGTCTTTGCCGTCATCAAGAATTTCTTGAACCATTTTTAAACCCGTCGAAACGTCTGAATTAAAAACGGCCTCAAAGTACGACTGAATTCGATCCCTGGTGACACTGCCAGTGACTGACAAGGCACTTTCATATGTCACCTTATCATTACTGTAGGAAAGAGCTTGGTCAAGGATACTAAGTGCATCACGCATCCCACCCTCAGCACTTTTAGCGATTACCTTTAGCGCTTTGTCATCGTACTCAATGCCCTTTTTTGAAAGGATGTATTCCATTCGTTGCAGGATATCACTAGCCTTGATTCGCTTGAAATCAAAACGTTGTGTTCGTGAAATGATGGTAGCAGGAATCTTTTGGGGTTCAGTGGTAGCCAATATGAAAATGACGTGCTCCGGCGGCTCTTCTAGTGTTTTAAGCAAGGCATTAAAGGCCCCCGTCGACAACATATGCACTTCATCAATGATATAAACTTTATATTTACCTTCCGTTGGGGAATACTTCGCCTTATCGCGAATATTTCTGATCTCTTCGACCCCATTATTAGAAGCAGCATCAATTTCAATGACATCATTAAACGCACCCTTATTAATCGCTAGACACGTTGCACACTCATTACAGGGCTCGCCATCCTTTAAATTAGGGCAGTTAACCGCTTTAGCCAAAATTTTAGCGGCGGAAGTTTTTCCCGTTCCACGGGGACCCGTAAATAAATACGCATGACTAATTTGGTTAGTTATCAATGCGTTTTTTAGAGTCTGAGTAATGACCGGCTGCCCAACAATTTCATCAAATCTTTGTGGACGCCAGGTCCGATATAGTGCTTGATAACTCATGAAATGCTTCCTTTCGCCAAAAATTGATACCATTAATTATTATATCTTGAAAATTGATGAAATGCTAATAACTTTAAACGACATTTTGTCCAAAAAAAATCTCCCAGTCAAACGACTAGGAGTTTAATTTCTAAAAACGAGAAGCACAAGGCAAAAGATACTTAGTGCTGCTTCCTTCCGGACCTGACACGGTTCGTAAGTCTGCCCTTGCTTCAGGGCCTTACGGCATTAATTATCATAACCGAAAAATCCACAAATGTCTAGGAATATTACCGTGATTTGCGTTTATCTTTAAAGAATTTCTTCATCATACTACCAGATTGGGCGGCTTTCAATCCACTTGTCACTTTAACCTGATGGTTTTGTCTTGAATCATTTAGGGTGTGGTAAAGACTTTCAACGGCTCCAGCTTTCTCATTTTTTGCTCCATATACTAATCTTTTAATCCTGGTATTAATAATCGCACCAGCACACATTAAACAAGGCTCAACCGTCACGTACATCTCACAATCATTTAAACGCCAACTCTTTAAATTGATACACGCTTCTTCAATCGCAATGATTTCAGCATGCTCGGTTCCAATCTCCGTGTGTTCACGCAGATTATGTCCCTTCCCAACAATTTGACCGTCCTTAACGATTACTGCTCCAATCGGTACCTCACCAATGACGTAAGCATGGTTAGCTTCACTTAAAGCTTGGTCCATAAAATACGCATCATTTTCATTCATTTATGACTTCCTTTCTGCTCTTTAAAATGTAATATCCTTTATCTCGTTTAACGATTTGTACGTTACCAAAAACCTTATTCATTAATTTTTTAGCCGAGGGTGCTCCCTGCTTCTTTTGTAAAACCACCGTCAACGTTCCATCATTAACCAGGTGGTCATAAGAACCCGTAATCATTTCATCGACAACTTTTTTTCCGGCACGAACAGGCGGATTAGTTATAATGCCCGCATACTTTTGGGAAATATTCTGGTACCCATCAGAAGCAAAAATATCTACGTTATCAATCTGATTGAGATCTGCATTCTGTTTAGCCAGTTTTAATGCTAAATTATTGACGTCTACCATAGTAAAATGCCGTTCTGGATTTGTCTTGGCCAAAAACAGACCAATCGGGCCGTAACCACATCCCATGTCTAAGATTGCTCCCTGAGGCATTTCATTAACATCGACATTATTAATCAAAACCCGCGAACCATAATCCACGGTATTTTTAGAAAACACACCGTTGTCTGTCACAAAACTTAGCGTGGTTTTAAGTAAAGAAAAGTTCCAATGTTTTTCCTCATGTTTAACATCAGGATTTGCGGTATAATAAAAGTCGTTCAAAATTAATCACATCCTAAAAAAATAATATTTAAACCATAAACACTATATATAGCGTCTAATTCCTATCAATTTCACTATATATGGTGTTTTTTTCTGTTGAAAATTTCACTTTTTGAGAGTAAACTCATCAAGTGAAAGATATCAAGGAGATGAAACAAAATGAAAAAAATTACTGTATTTACCAAGAACAATTGTATCCAATGCAAGATGACAAAACGTTTCCTTAGCGAACACAACGTTGACTTCGTTGAAAAAAACACATCCGAAAATCCGGAATACGTCGCTTACCTGAAGGGTGAAGGCTTTCAAGCTGTTCCAGTTGTTGAGAGTCAAGCACTTGAAGCATTTAGTGGGTTTCAACCTGACCAATTAAAGAAACTAGTTGGTTAAATTTTTCATATTTATAGTATAATACAAAACCAACGTTTCAGATATTTCGTACGACACGATTAAGGGAGAGTAATCCAATATGTCTTTAAAAGATTTGCACGATGTTACGTATTACGAACTAAATAATGAAATTAATATCCCTGTCGATGGCAGAATCCAATTGGAAAAAGATCAGGAGGCTTTAAAAGCCTTTTTCAAAGAAAACGTTAATCCAAATACCGTTAAGTTTGATTCTTTAAAAGATCGTTTTGATTATCTAATTAAGCATAATTACATTGAAGAGGATTTTGTAAATAAATATCCCTTTTCATTCATTGAAAAATTATACAAGTATTTGGAAAAACAAGATTTTCACTTCAAATCATTTATGGCTGCATACAAGTTTTATGCTCAATACGCCATGAAAACTGATGACAATTCCATGTACTTAGAAAGCTACATAGACAGAACCGCAATGAACGCCCTGTTTCTTGCTGATGGTGATCAAAAGCTTGCCATGGATCTTGCTGATGAATTAATTCATCAACGCTTTCAACCAGCCACTCCAACTTTTTTAAATGCTGGAAAGAAACGCAGGGGTGAGTTGATTTCGTGTTTTCTACTTCAAACCACCGATAACATGAATACCATCGGTCGTACCATTAATTCGGCCCTTCAATTATCCAAAATTGGTGGTGGAGTTGGGATCAACCTTTCTAACCTTAGAGCGGCCGGCGACCCTATTAAACACATTCAAGGAGCAGCTAGCGGCGTTCTTCCAGTAATGAAGTTACTAGAGGATAGTTTTACCTATTCTAATCAATTAGGCCAAAGAAACGGTGCTGGGGTTGTTTATTTAAGTGTCTTCCATCCCGACATCATCGAGTTCTTAGGGGTTAAAAAGGAAAATGCCGACGAAAAAATTCGGGTTAACACTCTTTCCCTGGGAGTAGTTGTCCCAGATAAATTCTATGAACTAGCTAAAAACAATGAAGATATGTACTTATTTAGTCCGTACGACGTTGAACGTGAGTATGGCGTTCCCTTTTCTTACGTCGATATCACTAAAGAATACGACAACATGGTCAACAACAAGAATATTCGCAAAAAGAAGATCAGGGCACGTGAATTAGAGACAGAAATTGGTAAGTTACAACAAGAGTCCGGCTACCCATACATTATCAATATCGACACCGCCAATCGTGACAATCCAGTTGATGGCAAAATCGTCATGAGTAACTTATGTACTGAAATTATGCAAGTCCAAACCCCGTCAATTGTTGATGATGAACAAAATTACGAACAGCTTGGAACCGATGTTTCTTGTAATTTAGGGTCAACGAACGTTGTCAATTTGATGGCTTCTCCCGACTTCGGTAAATCAGTCGAAGCCATGGTCAAAGCTCTCACTTTTGTGACCGATCATTCATCAATTAACGTTGTTCCATCAGTCAGACGTGGCAATGAATTAAGTCACTCAATTGGTTTAGGAGCTATGGGTCTTCACTCTTATTTTGCTAAAAATCATATGTATTATGGTTCAAAAGAATCCATTGAATTTACCAGCACCTATTTCATGTTATTAAATTACTGGACCTTAAAGGCCTCAAATCAAATGGCAAAGGATCGCGGTAAGGTCTTTCATAACTTCGACAAGAGTAAGTACGCTGACGGTTCTTATTTTGATCAATACGTAAATAAAAGTTGGACGCCAACTTCCAAAAAAGTCAAGTCATTGTTTGATGGTATCTTTATTCCAACTGAAAAAGATTGGGAAGATTTAAAGAAGTCAATCATGGAATATGGTTTGTACCATCAAAACCGAATGGCAGTTGCTCCAAACGGTTCCACTGCTTACATCGGTGATGCTACCGCTAGTCTGCACCCGATTGTTCAAAAAATTGAAGCCAGACAAGAGTCCAAAATCGGGACAATTTACTATCCGGCCCCCTACCTTTCTAATGACACCATTCCTTACTACGAGTCAGCTTACGACACGGACATGCGAAGGGTGATTGACGTTTACGCCGCCGCTCAAAAACACGTCGATCAGGGAATGAGTTTGACTCTCTTCATGCGCTCAACCATTCCTGAAGGGCTATACGAATGGAAAGACGGTCGAAGTAACAAAATGTCCACCAGAGATTTAACGATCCTTCGTAATTACGCCTACAAAAAGGGAATTAAATCGCTCTACTATGTTCGGACATTTACCGACGACAACACTGAAGTTGGTGCTAACGAGTGTGAAAGCTGTGTAATTTAATCTTTAGGAGGGAATTTATGGACATTAATAAAGTTTTAACCGGAAAGTTACAGGGAAACTACAAGGCCATTAATTGGAATTCCATTGGCGACGAGATTGATAAAGCCACCTGGGAAAAACTAACCGAACAGTTCTGGCTTGATACCAGAATTCCTTTGTCAAATGATTTAAAGGATTGGCGTTCGCTTGACGATGATCATAAATGGATTGTTGGTCACGTTTTTGGTGGCTTAACTTTACTGGATACCTTACAGTCTCAAGACGGAATGGCCGCCCTTAGAAATGATGCTGTTACCCAACATGAAATTGCGGTTTTAAATAACATTCAATTTATGGAATCCGTTCACGCCAAAAGCTATTCATCCATTTTTTCAACTTTAAACAGCCCTGATGAAATTGATGAAATCTTTCATTGGAGTGATACAGAAGAATTCCTCCAAAACAAAACGAAAAAGATCTATTCGTTATACCATGACGATGGTCATCCATTAAAAAAGAAAATTTCTAGTGTGTTCCTTGAAACTTTTCTTTTTTACTCTGGATTCTATACTCCCATCTGGTACCTCGGTCATAACGAGCTTCCAAACGTTGCTGAAATCATTAAATTAATTATTCGTGACGAATCGGTTCACGGAACATACATTGGCTATAAATTCCAAGTTCAGTTCAACCAATTAGGTGAAAATGAACAAAATGATTTAAAGGATTGGATGTATAACTTCTTGTACGACCTTTATCAAAACGAGGAAAAGTACACCCATTTGCTTTACGACCAAGTGGGATGGTCTGAAGATGTTTTAACTTTCATTAGATATAACGCCAATAAGGCCCTCATGAATCTAGGACAAGATCCAATGTTCCCTGATACTGAAGCAGACGTTAACCCAATCGTTATGAACGGAATCTCCACTGCTACGGTCAATCATGACTTCTTCTCCCAAGTCGGTAACGGTTATCGACTTGGTAACGTTGAAGCAATGAGCGATTCCGACTACGATATTGGTAATAAAAAGAACCCAAAATAATTGTTCAACTAAAAAGAGGTTTCAGAATTAATTCTGAAACCTCTTTTTTATGGCATATTTTCTTCAACATTTTCAATCGTGGGACGTTCACTAACCACCGATAAGAGCTGTAGCATCGTGAATACCAATGAATTATCCTTACGATATACGAAGTACTTGGACACCCAGTTATCGACGTATTTCTGCTTATAAGACCGCAATCCTTGAAAGCTATAGAAGGCATCACCGTACTGATAAATCAAGTGAGCAATTTTTTCGTTAATGAAACTAAACTTTGATTCACCAACATTAGCTAGTGGTGCCATTCCTAAGTTAAACCACTTGTAACCCTCATCCTTTGAATACCTGAAGAGATGAATGAAGATTCCATCCATAATTCCAGACGGAGCATCATTTCCCGACCGCATTAAGTCAACCGAAGTCATCACTCGATCACCCGTTGGCATGATGTTAGCAAAAGCTACAATCGCATCATTTTTATCGCGAATGACCGCAATTGGAGCCTGGTTTAAGTAATATGGATCAAAGAATCCCAGAGAGAAGCCCTTTTCATCACGTCCATTGAGCCACTCATCAGAAATTTGTTTAAATTCACCCATCTGTTCTTTAGAAAATGGTGGATCTAAAACCTCAAAACGATAGCCTTCCCGATCGAACTTGTGCATTAACGCCCGTTCACCTCGATGTCGCTTACCGGTAAGCGAAAAATCCGTTAAATCAACGTGACCTTCCTCTCCAGCCTTAATAAAGTCAAAGCCCTTTTCGTGAAGTAACATTGTTAGTGATTCTCCAACTTCGTAAAACACCAGGGAGAAATCAGCTTTGTCAGCATCACTCATGAATTGGTCAATCGCTGGATCTAATTTATCCTGATTTCCAATTGGTTCACCCATCACAATTAACTTATTGGCCTTCTGTTTATACATGAAAATGACTTCGTCTTCACTATCTTCAGCGTAGAAGTAAACCTTTTTATCACGCAAGAAGACTAAGTGACTAACTTCGTTTCCACCAAATTTGCGAATAACATTGCGAATTCTAACTTCATCAAAGGGTTGATTCAACCATGGGATACGAGCGTACGTTAAGTACTTGTACAACATAAACAGGATAATAAAAGCAATGATAATGCCCACAAATCCAGTTAACCAGACCTGTTCAGATGGTAAAAGATACACATTCATCATTTTGATGGGAGCGTGTCTACTAGACAAGTTATGATTACTCATGTAGATTCCGATGATGGAATACATTAAGAAAGTTCCAATAAAAATGATGCCGTCAAAAATTGCATTTCCCCACGAGTATGTGAGTTTTTGCCGATACATGCCCTTTCTTGATAACCACAAACAAATAATGATAAAGCCTAACAGTAACGTTAATTTTAGTGGAAAGTCCTCTTTCCACAGGGTGTTAGCAATGGCAAACAACAAAATGATAACGGTCGGCCAGAAAGCTTTGTGGACTCTCGATCCTACTCCACGTGCTAATCCAATTAGTAAAATCCCAATAATCACGTTCGACAACTGTCCTAAAAAGAACAGCGTGTATGGCGCCAGTGATAAGTAGAGTGGATTAACAAGAGCCAAATTAGGAATGGTCGCATACAAAATCATCATGATTCCCGAAAAGTACATAAAAATCGTAATGATCAGCTGGGCCGACCTATGAACAATCGTTTTCGGAATATCATCCAGAAAATTATTAATTCGTGCTCCCATTTCGTGGAAAAAGAGAAAGGCCCCCACGAAAAACGGGAGAAAATAGTAGAAAATTCGGTACAATAGCACCCATACGGCAGCAATTGTCGGTGACACCCCAAGTAAACTCAGGCTACCAATCATCATCGTATCAAATGACCCAAGACCACCTGGCAGCATTGAGACAACCCCAAATACGTTGGCAATAATAAAAATGGGAAAAACGTCCCAAAGATTAACATTAATCTTCATGAAGTATCCAATAATTAAAAACAACATGGCACAGCTCCCCCATTCGAGGCAGGAACCGAGGATCAGTTGAAACTCACGTTTTAAGGTTAAATCACTAAAAAACTCAGAATTACTGAATCTGGTAAATAGAAAAATCACTGGAAAATAAACTCCCCCACCTACTAACCAAATCCAATCCTTTGCATACTGAGATCCAATGCCAAATCCAAAGATCAAAACTAACGAAACCAAACAATAGGTGGAAAGTCCTGCCAGTAAGAACAAGGCAATCTTAGAAATGGCATATAATACCTGTTTCTTACTAGCATTTTTACTATAAAACATCGCTCTCAAACTGGCCCCAAGAAAGCCACCAAACCCAGCAATATTGGTAAATGTGTTAACGATCCACCCGCTCTTGACGATGTAGGACGGTTTAAACTTGCCAGGCAGAAACTCCGTAATGGTAAAATCATATATTAACATTGGTAACACAGCCACAAATCCTAAGATCGTTAAAATAATTAACGTCGTTGGTGACTGTGATGCAAGGCTCGCTCGCATTTCCTTTCCATTAATCTCAGAAAGCACGTGGGTCGCCTCGTAAACAACAAACACAAGGACCAGGGTGACAAAAATCCCCTTAATCCAGGCAGAATATTTGTTATAGAAATCCATAACTTTATTAAATGCTTTTTTCAATTGTTAACCCCCAAAAAATCGGCTAACTTCATTCTCTCAATTTTTATGACATAAAACAACTTTATTTAAACAATATTAAGGCAAAAAAAAGAACGTGCAAAAGCACGTTCTTTTTAGTCATCGACTACTTAAGAGTTACAGTAGCACCAACGGCTTCAAGCTTGTCCTTGATGTCGTTAGCATCTGATTCTGAAGCGCCTTCTTTAATAGCTTTAGGAGCGCCATCAACTAAGTCCTTAGCGTCTTTCAAACCAAGACCAGTGATATCTCTAACTGCCTTGATAACCTTAATCTTTTCTTGACCTGCTTCAGTAAGTTCAACGTCGTATGAATCCTTAGCAGCACCTTCACCACCAGCAGCACCTGCAGCTGCAACTGGAGCAGCAGCAGAAACATCAAATTCATCTTCGATTGACTTAACCAAGTCGTTTAAATCAGTGATTGAAGCTTCTTTTAATTGAGCAATAATATTATCTTTATCAAAAGCCATTTTAATTTCCTCCTATTAGGACATTTAATCTATTTTTATTAAGCTGCATCACTATCGTCACCATTGTCATCTTTATCAACAACGGCATTAACAGCATAAGCAACCTTACGGATAGGATCTTTCAAGATGTTAGCAAGAGTTGAAAGCAATTCTTCACGGCTTGGTAGAGCAGCAAATTCATTGATTTCATCAAGTGAAGCGATCTTCCCTTCGATAATTCCACCCTTGATTTCAAGTTCAGGATTATCATCAGCGAAGTTCTTCAAAATCTTGGCTGGAGCAACTGGGTCTTCATCAGAAAATGCAATAGCAGTAGGTCCAACAAAAGTATCTTTCAAATCCTTAACGTCTGCTTTATCAGCAGCACGCTCTAAAATTTTATTTTTAATAACACTCATTGAAACATCATTATCACGCAATTGTTTACGTAAATCAGTATCTTGAGCAACACTTAAACCTCGGTAATCAACAACAATTGCTGATACAGCTTTTTGAAATTGGTCAGCAACTTCATCAACCTTTTTGGCTTTAGTATCAATAACTTCTTTTTTTGGCATATTATTTCACCTCCCAATGTATTTTGGGACTTAATAAAAAATCCCTATGTTCGCCAAAACATAGAGAAAGAGTGTATTACTCCTCGGCAGGCATAATTAAGGTCAAAAACCACCTGAGTCTTAGGCGAATCATATTCAACTAATAATCTATCATAATGATAAAAATTAGTCAATTAGGGATTATTTAATTAGTTAGTAACTAAAATGATTCAGGATCAACTGAGACACCAGGTCCCATTGTTGATGAAACTGAGATGTTACTAATGTAAGTTCCACGAACAGATGCTGGACGATTCTTAACAATCACATCGTTGATGGTGTTAAGGTTTTCGGCCAACTTGTCTGCGTCAAATGAATCTTTACCGATTGAAACTGCGACGTTTCCATCACGATCAGTTCTGTAAGTAACCTTACCGGCCTTAGCATCAGAAACCGCTTTTGAAACATCCATGGTAACAGTTCCAGTCTTAGGGTTTGGCATTAATCCCTTAGGTCCAAGAACACGACCTAAACGACCAACTTGAGCCATCATGTCAGGAGTAGCAATTGCGACATCAAAGTCGAGCCATCCATCTTGAATTTTTTGAGCTAAGTCGTCATCACCGACAAAATCGGCACCAGCGTTCTTAGCATCTTGAGCCTTTTCACCCTTGGCAAATACTACAACTGTTTGATTTTTACCAGTACCATTAGGTAAAACCACGGCACCACGTAATTGTTGATCAGCTTGTTTAGTATCAACGTTTAATTTATAAACAACTCTGATAGTGTCATCAAAGTTGACTGAATCTAATTTTTGAACTAATTCTACAGCATCTTGAGCAGCGTATTTTTTACTCTTGTCAATTTGCTTTGAAGCATCTTCGTACTTCTTACCTCTCTTACGAGCCATTGTGTCTTCCTCCTTGCAATTGTGGTTATAACGGAATTTCCTCCCACTAGCACATTATCTTTCGACATTGTGCTGTCCGGGCATAGTGAAATTAACCTTCAACAGTGAATCCCATACTACGTGCCGTACCTTCAACCATGCGCATAGCTGCTTCTACATCAGCTGCGTTTAGATCTTGCATTTTGGTTTCGGCAATCTGCTTAACTTGGTCTTTGGTAACTTTTGCGACCTTGTTAGTGTTAGGTTCACCGGAACCGTGTTCAACACCAGCGGCTTTCTTTAATAGGACAGCAGCTGGAGGGGTCTTGGTTACAAAGTCAAATGAACGATCTTCGTAAACAGTAATCACAACTGGAATCAACATTCCTGCTTGATCAGCAGTACGTGCATTAAATTCCTTAGTGAATCCCATAATATTAATTCCAGCTTGACCTAAAGCAGGTCCAACTGGAGGAGCGGGTGTTGCTTTACCCGCAGGTATTTGTAGTTTAACTACATTAGCTACTTTTTTAGCCACGAGACATACCTCCTTAAGTCCGTGTGTGGTAAATGAAGATCAAAATTTCTTCTCCCACGTTAATTTATGCAATACGCATACTAGTTAAATATACCACGTTTATTGAAACGTGACAATGAATATTTTACTCAGAATCGGCTTCTAGGGGCTTAACTTGGTCAAATTCCAGTTCAGTACTAGTCTCTCTACCAAACATGTCAATATTAACCTTGAGTTTACCCTTAGTGTTGTCAATCTCAGTGATCTTGCCAGAAAGTCCCTTAAAGGCTCCCTCAACGATGGTAACCGTATCACCAACCCGGCTATCCAATGGTTTAACTCGCTTCTTTACCCCAATCGTTGACATAACGTTTTCAACCTCTTCGGGTAACAACGGATTGGGCTTTGAACCTTGACCGTGAGAACCAATAAATCCGGTCACTCCGGGAGTATTTCGAACGACATACCAGGCTCTATCAGTCATTACCATTTGAACCAGCACGTATCCTGGGAAGGTCTTGTTCATAACCACTTTCTCTTTACCGTTTTTAACCTCGTGTTCTTCGGTTTCTGGAACAACAATGTCAAAAATATAGTCTTCCATTCCCATGGATTCTTTTCTAGATTCAAGATTCATTTTAACTTTGTTTTCATAGCCAGAGTATGTATGTAATACATACCATTGCTTTTCTGCAGTCTCTACCACAATGATTATCTCCTTTAACTTAAAGCAAAATAAAAAAACCTCGCGTAAACGAAGTTCTTATCATCAAACTAACTATAACAGAAATTATCACACTAATCTAGTTTAGGCTAGTAACTTCAAAATGGTTTGAATTGCCCAATCAATTACACCAAGAAAGATTGCAAAAAAGATGGTAGTCCAGATAACGATTGAAGTATCGGTTCTAGTTTGCTTAGCGTTCGGCCAAACAACCACCTTCATCTCTGCAATAACGCTCTTAAAAAAGTTCCATAATCGTTTCATGTAAAATTCCCCTCTTAACGAGTTTCTCGGTGCAACGTATATTTTCCACAATGCTTACAAAATTTCTTTACTTCCAATCGTTTGACACGATTCGGATTGCTGGAAATGGTGTAGTTTCTTAAACCACATACAGAACAAGCTAATGCTACCTTTTTCTGTGCCATAGGCTGCACCTCCTTAATAACTAACTAATCGTATCATCAATTTCAACGTTAGTCAATTTTATTAAATCTATAGTATTTCTGACGACAACGTGCGATCGCATTTTTCAATTTCATCACATTCACATCAGAAACCTGAGCCATTTTTTCAAACGAATAATTCTCAAGCGAACGAATAATCACCATTCTCTCAACTACCGAACTCCTTTTCATCAAGCCTTGTAAGTTCTCATACATTGAAAGAACTCGTTCTGGACTGGCAGCATGAATATCGGCAATGGTATCAGAATAAAATTGAAAATACGCACTAAGAGAAGCTTTTTTAGAATCGGGCACGCGCTTTTGAGCTCGCTTTTTTCTTAAAATATCATATAAGCGGTTTTTTAAGTTAACTTTATAGTAACTGCCAAAGGTAACCTTACGACTGGCATCATACCTAATAATTGTTCGACTAAGCACAATGGCCGCTTCCTGTTTCCAATCTGAGAGTTCCATACCTGATAAGTAGAAATCGTTCCACAACTTTAGATAAATTGGCGCATATTTTTTAAACAATTTGATGAAACCAGCGTCGTTCTTTTTTGCATCCTCAACCATTTCTAATTCTTTAGCCCGTTTCTCTTCTTTATTCATCAATTGGCCCTCCTCTTAATCAATTAATTAACACTTAGTATCGTATCGAAACGAATTGAGCTCAAACAAGCGAACAAACGTTCGATATGTGATATTATCTGCTAACCAATTTTTAATATCGAATTTACGATATTAAACGGCCCAATAAAAAAGAACAATGTGCTGGCATTGTTCTTTAGTTCAGTCATTTCATTATAAAGGATGGCGCGAGTTAAAACCTTGATACATAACTAATCCGGCAGCAACCGACGCATTCAAGCTCTGAATATCCCCCACCATTGGAATGGTAAGTGTTTCATCAACCTGTTTTTTAAGTAAAGGCGAAATCCCCTTGCCTTCACTGCCAACGATAAGAGCACTCGGACTTTTAGCATCCCAGCGCCGATAATCAGTTCCTTTCATATCAGTACCAAAGACCCACAACCCACGTTCTTTTAATTCTTTAACGGTGTTGACCAAGTTAGTTACTCTGGCGACCGGAACACGTTCAATTGCCCCCGCAGAGGTTTTCGCTACCGTTGATGTTAATCCAACAGCACGACGCTTGGGAATGATCACCCCATGAACGCCGGCAGCATCTGCGGTTCTAATAATTGACCCCAAATTATGAGGATCGGCAATGTTATCCAGAACAATGAAGTATGGTGGTTCACCCTTTGATTCAGCATTTTTAAATAAATCATCAATCGATGCATAATTAAAGGATGCAATTGATAACATGACTCCCTGATGATTCTGGTGGTCTGACATCAAGTCTAACTTTTGCTTTGGCACCTTAGAAATTACTAAATGACGACCCTTGGCCAAACGAATAACCGCCTTAATGGTGTCATCTTCTTGACTGACTCCATTTTGTAAAAACACCTTGTTAATTTCTTGATTTTCATTGCGCAGTGCTGAGACTGCCGGGTGTCTCCCAATAATAAAATCTTCATTATCTCTCATACTCAACCCTCCCAGAATCAACTTGATCAATGCACCACTGCGCCAGTTCATTGAGTCTTTTATCTTGGCCACTAAGGGACAGGAAACCAAAGAGGGCTTCAAAGCCAGTGGAAATCCGATAGGTAACAACACTCGTATTCTTGGCGTGAGTATAGCTCTTGGCGTTACGTCCCCGTTTAAAAAAGTACTCTTCTTCATCACTTAAGATTGCATCCTGATTCATCAAAGCAATCAATCCGGCCTGAGCCTTGGCTGACACATATTTAGTAGCAAAATGCTGCAATTGATTTGGCCTAGCGATGCCCTCGTCAATCAAATGCCGTCTCACGTATACCTCATAAACCGCATCACCTAAATAAGCTAGTACAATACCATTTAACTGTCGATATTGAATATTATCGTCCGCTTCACTCATTAAACTAATTTTCCCTTCTGAATCGGGTCCCCTGTGGTGTGTCTTCTAAAATAATACCCTTATTTTTTAATTCATCCCGAATTTCATCACTTCTAGCAAACTGCTTGTTAGCTCGCGCATCGTTTCTTTGCTTAATTAATTTCTTAACTTTGTCGTCATTTAACTCACTACTTTGTAGTTTAATTCCAAAGATAGCGGACAACTGTTCTAACCGTTTCATCAGCAACTTAATCGAATCCTTAAAAACCACTGGTCGTTCCGCATAAACGTTTCCAAGCTTAGCCAGCTCATAGACCTTGGCAATCCCATTTTGAACGTTAAAGTCATCATCCATGGCATCCTGAAAATCAGCCTGAATTTGACGAATCTCTTGGTCTAATTTCGGATCGTTATAAGGATCAGCGTCTTTTAACCGATAGTTCAAATTATCGTAAGCCGTCTGTATTTTTTGCAGATTGGTGGCAGCTTCATCAACTCCCTGCTGGCTAAAACGAATTGGACGGCGATACTGAGTGGTCGAAATGAGAAAACGCAGTGCTTGAGGATTATCCTTTTTAAGTAACTCATGGACTGTAACAAAGTTCCCTTTTGATTTGCTCATCTTCTCGTCTTCATCACCGACGGTCACAAAACCATTGTGAAGCCAGTAATTAACAAACTTTTGACCCGTTTTAGCCTCGCTTTGTGCCCGTTCATTTTCATGATGAGGGAACTCTAAATCAATCCCACCACCGTGAATGTCAAAGGTGTTACCAAGGTACTTAGTTGACATTACCGAGCACTCAATGTGCCAACCGGGACGGCCTTTTCCCCACGGAGAATCCCAGGAAATTTCGTCTGGTTTAGCTTTTTTCCAAAGTGCAAAATCAATCGGGTCTTCTTTTTGGGCTAATTCTTCACTTGAAACGTGCTCACTTGCACCACTCTCAAGGTCATCGATGTTTTCGTGTCCTAGTAAGCCATAAGATTTAAACTTACGAGCCCGATAGTAAACCGTCCCGTCAACGTTATAAGCATACCCTTTTTCAATTAAGTCAGAAACAAAGGCAATAATTTCCTTAATGTTATCCGTGGCACGCGGATTAACGGTCGCAGGTTGCACGTTTAACGCCTTCGTATCTTCCATAAAAGCCTTAATGTATTTATCGGCTAATTTAGAAACCGTGGTTCCCTCTTTTTTGGCTTCGTTAATCATTTTATCATCAACATCGGTAAAATTAGACACATAATTCACCTTATAACCACAATATTCAAGATAACGACGAATGGTATCAAATGCCACTACACTTCGCGCATTGCCAATGTGAATATAGTTATAAACAGTTGGACCACAGACGTACATGTTAACCACACCCGGTGTGATTGGTTCAAACTTTTCTTTTTCATTTGTAAGTGAATTATAAACTTTTAACATGTCCAACCTCCTAATAATTGTTCAATATTAACATCATAATTAACCCATCAGTTCATTATGAACTAGACCAATTGAAATGAAAATATTTTACTTTTTTAATGCTGTTTTGAGAGCTTCGGTAATGGTTGAAACTCCTATGACCTGAATATTTTTAGGTGGAGTCCATCCCTTTAGATTATATTTAGGAACCAATACGCGCTTAAAACCTAGTTTCTGGGCCTCAATAACGCGTTGCTCAATTCGATTGACCCTTCTAATCTCACCAGTCAAACCAAGTTCACCAATGTAACACTCTTTTGGATCGGTTCCAATATTCTCATAACTTGACGCAATGCTAATTGCCATTGCCAAATCAATGGCTGGTTCATTAAGTTTGACCCCACCAGCAGCTTTTAAATAAGCATCCTGGTTTTGTAACATCAATCCAGCCCGTTTCTCAAGAACCGCCATAATCAGTGAAACACGATTTCGATCCAGTCCAGACGCAGTTCTTTGCGCATTCCCAAAAACCGAAGGAACAATTAAGGCTTGAAGTTCAACCAGAATCGGACGAGTTCCTTCCATTGCTACCACAATTGCTGATCCGGTAGCGTTCTTCAAACGTTCCTCTAAAAAAATCTCAGATGGATTCTTGACTTCTTTTAGCCCATCTTCATCCATTTGAAAAATTCCGAGCTCATTCGTAGATCCAAATCGATTTTTAACGGCGCGTAGTAATCGATAAGAATGATGCTTGTCTCCCTCAAAATAAAGAACGGTGTCAACCATGTGCTCTAAAGTCTTTGGGCCGGCAAGCGTACCACCCTTAGTAACGTGTCCCACCAAGAAAATGGTAATACTGTTGGTTTTTGCGATGTTCATTAAATCCGAGGTGACGCCTCGAACCTGCGTAACGGACCCAATCGCAGACGGGATCTCATCTTCTTGCATGGTTTGAACGGAGTCAATGATAACGGTGTCCGGCTTCACTTCTTCAATTGCCTTCCTGATTGAAATCATATCCGTTTCTGGATAAAGGTATAAGTTTCCTTTTTCAGAAACATTGAGGCGATCCGCTCTCATCTTAATTTGATCGGCACTCTCTTCTCCTGAGACGTACAGTACCTTTTGTCCTGAGGCTGCTAATTGACCGGAGACTTGGAGAAGTAACGTTGACTTACCAATCCCCGGATCACCACCAATTAGAACCAGTGAACCAGGGACCACGCCTCCGCCAAGGACCCGATTCAATTCATTTGAATCAACCTGAATCCTCGGAGCACTTTCAGCGCTAACTTGTCTAATTAGCTGGGGTTGCGACTTAGTCCCGCTCAGTGAAACCCGACTCACGTTCGCCTTTTTGGTATCATTTTTTTGGACCGTTTGTTCAACCATCGTGTTCCATTCACCACAGTTAGGACAACGACCTAGATATCGTGGTGATATATATCCACAGTTGGAACAAACATATTGCGTTTTTGCTTTAGCCATTAAATCATTTCCTAACTATTTGCCAGAAGAACCAAATCCCCCATTTCGAGTCAGCTTTGGTCCCTCATCTTGATCCGCAAGTAAATAAGGCATAAAGATTCCTTGTCCAATTCGATCACCTTTTTTAATCTTACGGTCGACGATTCCAAAGTTTAGAATCTGGACAAAAATTTCACCCTCATTACTTTCATTATTGTAATAATCAGCGTCAATAACACCGATCCCGTTTGGAATTACCAAGTTTCGTTTTAAAGGATTACTTGAGCGATTCGCGATAATCAATACTTCATTTGGCTGCATGTAAGCCTTAATTCCCGTTGGAACCAAAAAGGGCTTTAAAGCATTCTCTGAATCCATGATGTCTTGTTGATCTAACTTTCTTCTAGCCTTAATGATACCCAATGACCGAATTAAACCAGTTTTCCAGATTGACGGAATAACCATGTCAACGGCACTGGCAAAGTCATATCCGGCAGCCTTTTCAGTTGCTCGTTTTGGCAAAGTCAAGCCGTCATTCTGATATTTTGAAACAATCTCAAAGCCTCTTTGCATCTTCTAATACCTCTTTATTCTCAAAAATTCCTACTATTATTTTACCAGTATTTCTTAAATTTTGACATTGCTTGACAAAATCATAAAGACCATTGAAAATTAATAATAGTGGTCAAGTTACTAAAAGTAACGACTTAATTTGAAGGGGAACAATCAAATGAATTCAGCAGATCAGCGAGAATTAAAGAAACACGTTGGAAAAGAAGCTGTTAAGCACGTTAAGGATGGGATGGTCTTAGGTCTTGGGTCTGGTACCACCATCAAGTACATGGTAGACGCACTGGGAGAGCGCATCAAAAATGAACATCTAAATATTATCGGTGTGCCAACCTCCAGTAAAACTAAGCGTCACGCGGAAAGCTTAGGCATCACTACTAAGGATGTTGACGAAGTCGACCACATTGATTTAACCATTGATGGGGCCGACCAAATTGACAAAAATTTTCAGGGAATTAAAGGCGGTGGAGCCGCTCACCTGATGGAAAAAATCGTTGCCATTAATTCTGATCGTAACATGTGGATTGTTGACGAAAGTAAGATGGTTAAAAAACTCAATTTTCCACTTCCGCTTGAAGTAATCCCTTATGGCAGTGGCCAACTATATCGTCGTCTCAATCGGATGGGACTTCATCCGAAATTTCGTCAAAGCACGAATGGAGGGAAATTAACAACCGATTCTGGTGACTACATTATTGACTTAGGCTTACCTGAAATCACGACTCCCGTTCAACTGGGCAAAAAACTTGATAGTATGACAGGAATTGTGGAACATGGGCTGTTCTTGAACATCGTAAACACCATTATCGTAGAACATCCCGACGGACCGGAAACAATTGAAGCTCGCTAATGATTTAACCGACCCAAAAATAACTACGCAACTATCATCAAAATCTAAATAACAAAAGGACGAAAACTTTGATTGAGTTTTCGTCCTTTTGTTATTTAAGGTAGGTCTTATCTAAAATATCTAAATCTGGGTCAAAGGTATAAATGATCGGCTTCCCGTTTTTAACTTCCACGCCATCAATTCCTTTATCACTGATATTTTCTAAATATTTAATTAAAGCTCGCAGTGTGCTTCCGTGAGCAACTATCAGTTGATTTTTACCATCCAGCAATTTGGGGGCAATCGAATCCTGCCAGTACGGAATCATCCGGTCATAAGCCATTTTAAGGCTTTCAGCTGGTGGCTCAATTACACCTAAGCGCCGATATTTTCGAATCGGGGACACCTGATCTAATTTAGGGGGAACAGCGTAAAAACTCCTGCGCCACTTCATAAACTGTTCGTCTCCGACCCGCTTTCTAACTTCCTCTTTATTTTGACCCCTAAGAGCACCATAGTGTCGCTCATTTAAGCGCCACGTCTTATGTTCAGGAATAAAATCCTGATTGATCACGTCCAAAACAATGTCAGCGGTGACAATCGCCCGTTTTAAGACTGATGTATGAACATCACCGAACTGAATCCCGGTCTGACCTAAGCGTTTGCCGGCCTTAATTGCCTCTTCTACGCCCTTCTTAGTCAGTGGAACATCACTCCATCCAGTAAAGGTATTAGTGTGATTTGCGACACTTTCGCCATGTCTCATAATTACTAACTTACTCATACAACCGCCTCAATAAACTAAATTTATTTACCTTCTTCAATCGTCTGATCGTCTAACATGGTTGAATCGGTCTCTTTATAACGCTCACCTACAAACGTAACCACCGAACCAATCAGGATAATCACAATTCCTACAATGGTAGGCAGATTAATCTTCTCGCCCACAAAAATCATTGCTAAGACTGGAGCTAAACCAGGCTTAATAAAGAATACCAGGGACGCAATTGAAACCCCTGAGTCTTGCATCGCTAAAAAGTAAAACGCAAATCCTCCGCCGGTTACACAGACTCCGATAAAGAATAAAATCCAGAAATTTTGTAAATTAACGTCCTTTAAGATCGGAATGGACGCAAATTGACTCAACCATCCCACCGATTTCATCCCACTTGAAACAAACGGGATATTGGTAATCAATGATAAAACAAATAACTCCAAAGAACCAGCAATAAAAGTGAAACAAGTGATGGTCACTCCATCTAATTCTCTTTTGACCGAGCAATACTGCGACAAAATACTGTAAAAGCCGAAAGTAACAGCCGATAAGAGTGACAAAATAATTCCAACTGGATTAGTTAAGTTAAATGGATTAACAATCACAATTAAGCCAATGACCGAAATGATTAATGAGATTAAGTTGGCCCGTCCAATTCGTTCATGCAAAATGAAGTACGCAAAGATTACGGCAAAGACCGGATTACAACTAAACAGGACGGCCACAATAGCTGGCTTATCGTACACAATCGCTAACTGGTACAGGGTCATACTAATTACCACGCACGCAAAACCGGTAAACGCAAACGTCTTCCAATCCTTTAAGTTGATTTTGCGTCGTCGTTTATGTAATTCATAGAAAGCGAACGGCAATAAAACAATCCCACCAATGAAGAAACGAAGTAAATTCAATTGAATTGGATTAAACTCACTTCCTGCCACCTTTAGGGCAATCTCCATTGAACTAAACATTAACGTCGAAATTAACACATAAATCACTGATTTTTTCACTTTAAGCTACTACTCCCATTCTTTACTTGTCTATTTTTCAATTGACTCGTCTTAATGGATTTGTTGCACAATCACCATTAAAATGGGCAAAACAACTAAACTGATGATCGTGGTTTCAGCGACCATCAGTGAAGCATAATCTGCGTCCGCACCATACTTTCTGGCTACCACCGGTGCGTTAGTCATAACCGGCATGGCAGCCTGCATAATGAAGACCTGTTTCATCAAAACTGGCATCCCGGTTGGAATAACCAACAGTGCCATTAAAATTGGTGAAATAATGAATCGACCCAGTAAAATTCCCCAATTAGAGGCACTAAAGTCAAATTTGTTAAAGTTGATATTTGCCATCGAAATTCCAATGAACATCATTGAAAGTGGGATGGTTAACCCACCAATATATTGAAAATCACTCATTAAAAAATCAGGAATTTTAATTCGCAGTAAAACCAAAATCACCCCAAAGATAAATCCCAGCAGTGGTGGTGACAAAATTTTACTCACGGTCTTTTTCCAGTCAAACTTGGAATTAGCGTCCCCATCACGTTGGATTAAGTAAACACCAATGGTCCAAAAAAAGGTCGTATTAGCCATGTAGTAAACTAACACGTACGGTAAACTTTTGGCCCCAAACAGAGCCATATTAACCGGCAATCCGACAAAGACGGTGTTTGAATTTAAAAACATCGATTCAAACACCCCCCGATGATACTTTTTAATTCGAATCACCCGCGCAATTGCCACCGAAATCCCAAACATGATTAACATACTAACGACCGGAAATCTTAAGTCTGGCAACGTTGAAAGTAACGTGTCGGTCGTAAAATCGCGACCAATCGTATAGATCATGTAACACGGCAAGGCTACGTCAATAACCAGTTTAACAATTAAGTTAGTTGAATCATCATTAAACCAGTGCCGTTTAGCCAAAACAAAACCGAGCACGATCATGATCAGTACAATTAATATCCCTGATATACTCTTAAAAAAAATACCCATTTGATCATCCTATTCTTGTAAGTTTTACTTAAGTTATTGTACCACACGATTTTACACCACTAGAAATTGCCCCAATAAGAATAATACGGTTATATTAAAATCTACTAAAAAGTTGAGAAATAACTAGCGTTAGCTGCCATAACTGCTATATAATTTGGGGCAGTATTAATAAATAAGCGGGGAATAATAATGTCAAACTACGATAATAATAATGACGACAATCGCGAATATAGCCGGAGAGCTGGTAATCCACATTTTTCCGAACCAAAATCAGAGCCAGCCGTTGACTATGATAACGAACCGCACCATCCAGTTGCCTGGACTTTTATGGGTATCATCTTATTGATTGTCATCATTGCCCTTGCTTTTGGTTTCCGTGCTTACACCCAGGCTCGTCATTCCTTTGGAGGAACGTTTCAAGACGATGGAATTGGAAAATCAAGAAACGTCTCAAACCTTCTAAAGAAACGAAAGCCGTTTTCAATCTTACTAATGGGAACCGACACGGGCGCCCTTGGTAGACACGACGTTGGCCGCACCGACACCATTATCGTTGCTACCGTTAACCCGCAAAAGCAGACCACTTACTTAACCAGTATCCCCCGCGATACCAAGGTCGTGGTCGACGGTGACTCACAGCCATACGAAAAAATCAACGCTGCTTACACCATCGGTGGTCCAAAGACTGCCATTTCAACTGTCCAGCATCTCTTAAACGTTCCCATCGACTACTTTGCGATCGTTAACATGGGTGGTTTAAAACAGATGGTTGACTCCGTTGGGGGTGTCGAAGTGAAGCCACCATTGACGTTTAAGTATGGGAATGCCAATGTAGTTAAGGGCAAAATGACCCATCTAGATGGTGATCAAGCCCTTGATTATTCTCGAATGAGGGATGATGACCCGAAAGGTGACTACGGTCGCCAACAGCGACAACGGCAAGTCTTAGAAAAATTAGTGATGAAAGGAATGGGAATTTCTTCCATTCCCAGGTACCAACAAATTCTTGAATCATTAAATGGAAACCTCAAAACCGATTTATCCTTTGATGACATGATTGCCATTAGATCTAAGTATGGTCCAGCCACTCATCACATCAAGTCTGAGACCCTTCAGGGGAATGAAGCAATGATTAACGGAGTCAGTTATCAAGTCGCCCAACCAGACGAATTGATGAACGTCTCAAACCATATTCGAACCACCTTGAATTTACCGCAAGCTAAGGGTTTAACTCCTAAACAACAAGAAACCAATTCCCCTAGTAATGGTGATCCATTCAACAACAATACTGCTACCAATGATTCATCAGGGAGTACCACCGATCAAAACTCAACGGCACCAGCATATTAAAATAGACTTGTAAGAATAGGGCTAATAACCTATCTTGCAAGTCTATTTTTATTTATGGGATCTTTTATCTAATTTCATTTAAATCAAGACCAAGAGCCTTTGTTACTCGAGTCCCATACTCTGGGTCAGCCTTATAAAATTGTCTGGTTTCTAGGATTTGGATCTCATGATTATCAACGGAACCAAGCGTTTCTTTGATCGTATTAATCAGGCGATCACGTTCCTCTGGTTTCATTACATGATACAACTTTCCGGCGGCACTATAGTAGTCAGTGTCATAGGGTTTAAAGGCTCCGGTTTCACCTTCCACTTTATCGGGACTGATTGAAGCACTCAAATCTTCAACTGGACCACCCTTACCGTTTGGTTCATAGTTGACCGATCCGTCTTGTCCTTGTGCCATTTGACCATCACGTTCGTAATTTTCAACCTTGTCTAATGGACGGTTGACCTTTAATTGTTCATAATTAGCGCCTAAACGATATCTTTCCGCGTCCTTATACGCAAACAACCGTCCTTGAAGTAACTTATCAGGACTTGCTTCAATCCCAGGGACTAGGTTAGCGGGTGAGAAAGCTAATTCTTCCACATCGTCAAAATAGTTAGTTGGATTTTGGTTTAAGGTAAATTCCCCAACTTCTTGTAGTGGGTAATCCTTATGAGAAACCACCTTAGTTACATCAAAAATATCTGGTTTGTAATCAATTCCTGCTTGATAAGGGATAATCTGAACGTAAACTTTCCATGTTGGATAGTTCTTTTGTTCAATTGCATCGTATAAATCATGAATTAAATAATCGGTATCTTCAGTTGCTGCTTTTGAAGCTTGTTCATTAGTCATGTTCTTAACCCCTTGTTGACTAATGAAGTGATACTTAACCCAAAATGGAGTCCCTTCTTTATTAACCCACTTATACGTGTGACTTCCATAACCATTCATTGTTCGATAACTAGCCGGATTACCACGATAACCCATCAGGTAGGTGACCTGGTGAACTGATTCTGGTGAGTGAGACCAGAAATCCCACTGCATCTCTTGTGAACGTAAATGAGTCTTAGGATCACGCTTCTGGGAATGAATAAAGTCAGGAAACTTAAGTGGATCGTTAACAAAGAACACCGGAGTATTATTACCAACAATGTCGTAATTGCCTTCTTGCGTGTAGAATTTCAACGCAAATCCACGAACATCACGAACGGTGTCAGGATAACCAGCTTCACCCGCAACCTGCGAGATTCTAATGGTCATTGGGGTTTCTTTGCCCACACCATTGAATAAATCAGCTTTAGTGTACTTACTCATGTCATGTGTAAGTTTAAAAACGCCCTTGGCGCCAGCACCTTTAGCATGAACGACTCGCTCTGGAATCCTCTCACGATTAAAATGAGCTAACTTTTCTAGTAATTGATAATCCTGCATCAAAACAGGACCACGAACACCAGCTGTTTGAGAATGTTCGTTATTAGCCCACGGTTGACCAGCTTCGGTTGTTAATTTATCTGACATAATTATCACACCATCCTTGTTAATTAATCGTTCACTTCTTAGATTAATCGTGCACAACTTAATGTCAACAAAAGAGACTTAGAATTAAAAAGAACACCATATCTTAAAATGATATGGTGTTCTTGAATTAAATGATGCGGCCAAGAAGACTCGAACTTCCACCGGGATAAATCCCGACAAGATCCTTAATCTTGCGCGTCTGCCAATTCCGCCATGGCCGCATTGCTACAATAAACATCATAGCAAATTTAACGAGATAGCGCAATGAATTTTTTAATTATTCTTCACCACGAATCGTGGCACCATCCCTATCAAGGTCAACTAACTTACATACTCCATCCAATTGATCGTTACTTTCAATCTTCTGTTGTAACTTGGTGAGTTGGTCATAATCTCCTAGCGTAATAATCGATGAACCCACTCCACTAATGTAAGTTCCGTAGATTCCTAGTTCATGAGCAGTCTGTTTAATTACTTTGAAGTCTTTAAAATCATTACCCTGTCCAGTGCGAACCAAACTATCAGCTTCAATCATTCGGGCCGCTTTATTCCAATCATTTTGCATTAATGCAGCGACAAAAACGTTCGAAGCGCTACTAGTCTGTACCTCTTGACCAAACGTAATTTCCTTTGGGAAACGTTCCATTCCCTTCTGTTGGGTAATCTTTTCATTTCGAATGAAAACCAAGGCTTGCATCTCATCGGGCATATGAGCTTTGACAACGTCCGTCTTTCCATCCTCATAGTGAGAAATTGTTATGTCTCCCAGAATGGCTGATGCAATGTTGTCGGGATGTCCCTCCATTCGACTCCCAATATTAATTTGGTCATTAACTGATAAATTCATATTTTCAAGCTTGTTAGCAATTTTAATTCCCGCAGCAATCGCTGTGGTACTAGATCCAAGTCCTTTTTCCAGTGGAACATCTGACATTACCGTTAGTTGATGGGGCATGATTTTAGGGTTAACCTTTAAAATCGTTTGAACCACCAAATTTTTGTCATCGTGAGGAACTGAATCGCCAAACGCATGATTGACCCGCCACTTCTCAGTTTCTTCTTCAACGATCACCGTGTAATACATGTGAAGAGCGAGCCCAACCGAATTATAGCCATTACCAACATTACCAGAAGTTGCTGGGACCCTCACAATAATTTTTTCCATGATACTTCACTCCTTCTTAACTAGTTTTAGCTTACCACGACACTTACTACATACAAAACGTGAGATATTAACCCGTCGCTTTCGTCGATATAATTGGCCACACTTAGTACACTCATAAAGATAATGATAAGCTGATTGTGCTTTCAAAATTGGAGCATAACGACTACCACCTACAGCTCTTAACAACTGCTTAAATTCTTTTGAACGATGATTAGCGGAATACCCTGCTAAATGAAGATGATAATGAACGAGTTCATGTTTAATGATTCCCACTAATTCTTCTCTAGAGATCCTCTTCGCCATCGTCTGATTAATATCAATATTATGGTCTTTAAGGTGGTATCTACCACCCGTGGTTTTCAATCGACCATTAAAATATGCGCGGTGCTTAAATGGTTTCCCAAATGACTCCAATGAAATTTGTTCGACCAGTTTCTGTAATTCATCGTCATGCAAATAAGTTCGCTCCTATTCTGGACCAACCATGGAAAGTTTAATTCGTTTTCGATCTAAATCAACACTTAACACCCACACGTCGACAATGTCACCAACAGAAACAAGCTTTGCTGGATCCGATATAAACCGATCACTCATTTTTGAAATATGAACGAGACCATCCTGTTTTACCCCAATGTCGACAAACGCACCAAAATCCGTAACATTGCGAACGGTTCCCTGTAATTTCATTCCCGATTTCAAATTTTCAATCTTCATGACATCCGATTTAAGCAACGGCTTCGCCATCGTATCACGTTGGTCACGTCCGGGATTTTTCAAACTAGCTAAAATATCTTTGACCAACTGCTGATCAATTGATAGTGATTGTGATAAATCAACTTCATTTGCTTTTTCAAGCTTTTTTCGACCTTCATCAGAACTAAAATTATCAATTGTAAGTCCCATTGCTGACAAGATTTGTTTAGCTTGCCGATAACTTTCTGGGTGAATATCAGTATTGTCCAATGGATTCTTGCCATTAATGATACGTAAAAATCCAACTGATTGTTCAAAAGCCTTTGGTCCTAATCGTTTAACTTTTTTTAATTGATTACGGTTAGAAAAAGCACCGTTTTCATCTCGATATTCAACAATATTTTGTGAAGTGGATTTAGTTAATCCCGAGATGTGTTCAAGTAGATTTGGACTAGCGGTGTTCAAGTTGACCCCGACTTGGTTAACGGCGGTCTCAATCACCCGATCCAACTGTGCATCAAGGTTACTTTCAGAGACATCATGCTGGTACTGACCAACCCCAACCGCTTTGGGGTCAATCTTAATCAACTCAGAAAGTGGATCCTGTAGTCGTCTTCCAATACTAATGGCTGAACGTTCCTCAACGTGAAGGTTAGGAAACTCTTTTCGCGCATTGTTACTAGCAGAATATACCGATGCCCCAGCTTCACTAACAATTACGTAATGAACCAGATAATCAATGGATTTAATTGCATCAGCGACAAATTGTTCCGATTCGCGTGACGCCGTTCCGTTACCAATTGCAATCATTTGAACGTGATACTTCTTAATCAGGTCAATCAACTGTTCTTTAGCACGCGCTTGTTGTGATTCCGTTGCTGGTTTAGTGGCTTTAATAATTTCCTTTGCCAAGAATTTACCGTTTGCATCAATGACCGCTAGTTTGCATCCCGTTCGGTACGCTGGGTCAAAACCAAGAACCACCTTACCCTTGATTGGCGCCTGCATTAACAGGTGATACAGATTTCTTCCAAACACTTCAATGGCATGATTTTCTGCGGCTTCAGTCATAGTGGAACGAATTTCACGTTCGATGGCAGGACCGATGAAGCGCTTATAAGCATCTTTTGAAGCGTCTTTAACAAAGTCAACTGCGGGACCATTATGATTACTAACCACATGAAAATCAATGTAATGCATAATGGCATTAACATCAACATCTAGTTTCACGGTCAATACCTTTGCTTTTTCACCACGATTGATTGCTAAAACCCGATAACTCGGAACCGTTTTGGCTCGCTCACTAAAATCGTAGTAATCACCATAAACGCCACCTTCGTCATTGACCTTTCCTTTAGGTTTAACCTTTGCCGCCAGCATAGCGTTTTTTAAGGTATAGTTTCGAATCCATTCCCGAAACTTAGCGTTGTTTCCAATGGCATCCGTAATGATTTCACGGGCTCCATCTAAAGCGTCATTAACGGAACTAACGTCGTGATCATCATCTATAAAGGACTTTGCCAGTTGTTTTAATGGCTCATTTTGAAACTTTAAAATTGCAGTTGCAAGTGGCTCTAATCCCTGTTCCCTTGCAACCATCGCCTTTGTTTTTCGTTTTTGCTTATATGGCAAATACAAGTCTTCCACAATCTGAATACTGTCAGCATTTAAGATGTCTTGTTTTAACTGCTTGGTTAATTGGCCTTCTTCGTCAATCTTTTTTACCACTTCTTCCTTTCGGTGGCTCAGCTTTGCTAGACGCTGGTAAGTATCCTCAAGTTCCCGAATGGAAACCTCATCCAAATTACCGGTTCTCTCTTTGCGGTATCGTGCAATAAACGGAACGGTATTACCATCCTCAAGCATTTCTAAGGTTTGTTGAATTTGTCGTTTCGAAATGTGTGGTAACGCTTTTGCAGTTTGATCAATTAAAGTTTTTTCCATTTTTTCACCATAATCTTTCAAATAAAAACTCCATTAAATAATTAACGGAGTTATTGTAATCAAATTTATTTCCAAAACGTATCATAAACATTAATGGGAAGGTGTCGCTTATGTTGAGTTTTCAAATACCAATTTTCAATCACATTAGCTGCACTAGAACTAATGTCCTGGCCTTCTAAAAAGTCATCAATATTTTTATAACTAACCCCAAGTGCTTTTTCATCTGGAAGAGCTGGACGATCATCTTCAAGATCCGCCGTTGGGGTTTTCTCGTAAAGGTTTTTAGGTGCGTCAAGGTACTCAAGAAGCGCACGACCTTGTCGTTTATCCAGTCGCCAAATTGGAACAATATCAGAGGCACCGTCACCAAATTTAGTGTAAAAACCAGTCACCGCCTCGGCGGCATGATCAGTGCCAAGTACAATCCCTTGATTGGCACCAGCAATGGTGAACTGTGCGATCATCCGCGTCCGAGCTTTAACGTTGCCCTTATTAAAATCAGAGACAGCATCACCGTTAGCTTCAACCGCTTTTACCATCGCATCGACTGAATCCTTGATATTGACGCGTTCAACCCGATCAGCATCCATAAAATCAATAGCTTCCATAGCATCCGATTCATCAGCTTGTTCACCATAAGGAAGGCGAACCGCAATAAACTGATATTCAGTATCACCCGTTTCTTCCCTTAATTCATTCATTGCCATCGATGCCAATTTTCCCGTCAAAGTGGAATCTTGACCACCAGAAATTCCCAGTACTACTGATTTAATGAACGAATTCTTTTTAACGTAATCCTTAATAAAATCAACACTACGTCTAATTTCTGTTTCAGGATCGATCTTTGGCTGAACCCTTAAAGCATTAATAATCTGTTTTTGCAGTCGTTTTTGTTTCTCATCCATTACTATCACCTACTCTAATTTTTGCTCAACCCCATTATGAATTTCATTAATCAAACTCATCTTGTGGTCCCATAATTTCTTAGAAAGATCAACTGGGTAATCTTGTGGATTTAACTGACGCTTGTACTCTGGCCAGAGTGCCTTCAAAGAGTCAGTCGCATGCTGCTTAGTAGCCTCTAACGTCGGCATTTGATATACCTGCTTTCCATCTTTAAAGATATCCTGTAAGAGCGGTTGAGCATTAAAGTTGGTAATAGTCTTGTTAATGTACGTGAAATGCGGATGGAACATGTACACGGAAGACTGTTCACGTGGATCTTCACCATCAAGTGTGATGTAATCTCCCTCAGACTTACCGTCGTCTTTTTCAGTAATCCGCCAAACTTGCTTCTTACCTGGAGTGGAAACCTTCTCAGCATTATTGGAAAGTTTAATGGTATCGACCATGTGCCCTTGTTCATCTTCAACTGAGACCAACTTGTAAACCGCACCAAGTGCGGGTTGGTCAAAAGCCGTAATTAGCTTGGTCCCAACTCCCCAAGAGTCGATTTTGGCATTTTGCATCTTCAAACTACTAATGGTGTATTCATCAAGGTCGTTGGAAGCCACAATTTGAACATCCTTAAAGCCAGCTTCATCCAGCATTTCTCTAACTCTTTTTGATAAGTACGCCATATCACCGGAATCAATTCTGACACCTTGAAAGTTAATCTTGTCGCCCATTTCTTTTGCAACTCGAATTGCATTTGGGACCCCACTTTTAATGGTATCAAAGGTATCTAACAGAAAAGTACAGTTCTTATGGGTTTGGGCATACGCCATAAATGCATCATAGTCATTTCCAAATGATTCAATCAAAGAGTGCGCCATCGTTCCGCTGACAGGAATGCCAAATTCCTTACCAGCTAACACATTGGAAGTCGCGTTAAACCCACCAATGTATGCCGCTCTGGTTCCCCACAGTGCTGCATCAACTTCTTGGGCTCGACGACTACCAAACTCCATTAAAGGATTATTTCCAGCTACCATTCGAATTCGAGCCGCTTTAGTAGCGATTAAAGTCTGATAGTTCACCATGTTCAAAATAGCGGTCTCAACTAATTGACATTCCGCAATCGTTCCTTCAACTTGAACAATGGGCTCGTTGTTATAAACTAAATCACCCTCAACAGCAGAACGAATTGTTCCAGTAAACTTGAAGTTACGAAGATAATCTAAAAATTCATCGGAATAATCGCTAATTGACTTTAAATACTTAATGTCCTCATCAGTGAAGTGAAGGTTGTTGATATATTCAATAATGTGTTTTAATCCTGCAAAGACGGCATATCCATTTCCAAAGGGCATGTCTCTAAAAAAAACTTCAAATACAGCATGACGATTTTGCATATGTTTTTCAAAATAAGTTGCCATCATATTGATTTCATAATAGTCAGTGTGTAAAGTTAAATTATCAGGACTTTGTAATGTTGACATCTTTAATCTCCTCTAGCCCTTTCAGGCTAAACTATTGTTGTTACTCGTTGCACATTATATCACATAATAACCAAAAAGAAGGCTAACAGATGACGCACAAATTTCCGACCACCGACATCGCTTCCATCCCCTTTGTTAACACGACTTTCACCGAATTTATGCAAGTAATTGAATCCCAAATAGACGGCCACCAAAACACGTTCGTGGTAACCGCAAATCCAGAAATCGTCGTTTATGCTAATCGTCACCCTCACTACCAAAAAATTTTAAAAACGGCTACTTACGTCGTTCCGGATGGGATTGGTATTATCAAGGGCGCCAAAATGTTAAATGACTCGATGCCAGAACGAATTACCGGCTATGACATTTTTAAAACACTATTAGCTTGGGGAAACCAAAATAACAAGTCAGCTTATTTTCTGGGAGCCAAACCCGATGTCGTATTTGATTTACGAAAAGTCTTAACCGTTAACTATCCACATTTAAAAATTGTGGGGATGCAGGACGGCTATTTTAAAAACGACTCTCCCATCATTAACAACATCGAAAACAACGACATTGACATGATTTTTGTTGCGACCGGTTTCCCTAGCCAAGAAGAATTCATAGCAAAATATCGAGCCAAAAATAACGGGCTGTGGATTGGGGTTGGAGGCAGCTTTGACGTTTTAGCTGGACACGTCAAGAGAGCTCCTAAGTTCTGGATTAATCATCACATCGAATGGCTCTATCGCCTTTTTAAAGAACCCACCCGTTTTAAACGAATGCTAGCCATTCCTGAATTTTTAAAATTAGTTCGAAAACAAAAAAAGGATGAGAAGTGATCTCATCCAACTTTATGAGCCCTCGTTAGTAGGGCTCTTTTTTATTTATTTAGGTAAAACTCAAATCGCTCAGCAGCATACTGAGCCTGAACAAACTCAAATGGTTGCTGATTTTGAAGATAAGATATCTGTTTTAGCTTAAGAATGGGTGCCTTAACCTCAATATCCAGTAAATCAGCAATTCGATCAGTCGCTAAAATCGCCGAAATAAATTGCTTCGCGCTTCTTGGACGAAGTCCCTTCTTGTCCTCTAAAGAACGATACAGGGAACTAGAAACATCTTCTTCACTTAACCCTTCGACCATCGATGCATTAACAGCTGCCACTTCATAGCAAATCGGAATGTCGTCCCCATAGCGAATCCGATTCATCCGCAAAACCCGATCATCCTGACTCAGCCCCAAGACGGAGGCTTCCTTAAAGGTGGGCTCAACAATCTTATATGACAAGGTTTTGGTGGATGGCTTTTTTCCTTGAGCCAGCATAATGTTAGTAAAACTGGTTACTCCGGACATCTTTTCTTGAACCTTTTGGTTAGTAACGTACGTTCCTGAACCGGCAATCCGTTTTAATATTCCATCCTCAACGAGCGCTTGAACAGCTTGCCTGAACGTCATCCGACTTACTCCGTACTGTTCGGATAGTTTTCTTTCAGATGGAATCCGGGTTCCCACTTTCCAGCTTCCGTCTTCGATCTTACTCTTAATATCATCATGAATTTTAATATAAACAGGTACTGTCATAATTACTCCTACCTTGGCATAAAAAAATCGACTAACATTTGTTAGTCGATTTTACACCAATAATTAGTATTGGGCTAGCTGGGTTCGAACCAGCGCATCACAGGATCAAAACCTGTTGCCTTACCACTTGGCTATAGCCCAAGAATCAATGGAGGGGAGTGGATTCGAACCACCGAACCCGAAGGAGCGGATTTACAGTCCGCCGCGTTTAGCCAGACTTCGCTACCCCTCCATAATAAATGAGTAATTCGTAGTAACGAATCAACGTTTATTATATTACACGGGATCATGATGTTAGTCAATACTTTTTTTCAAAAAATAAAAGGCGCTAACTTTACAGCGCCTTTCATTATAGTGATTTTAATTTACTCCATCCATCAGTTTTTTCACTGGTTTGATCATCAATAATAAGACAATTCCAAACAAGATGGCTACAAGTCCAACGATTCCAAAGTACGCGATTTCGTGTCCCGGAGTGTAGAACTTAACGATTTGTGAGTTAACCGCCTGACCAGCAGCATCCGCTAAGAACCACATACTCATCATCTGTGATTCAAATGCTTTCGGAGCAAGTTTGGTGGTAACGGAAAGCCCAATTGGTGAAATCAACATTTCGGCAATTTCAACAATGGCCCAACTACCAATTAGCCATAATGGGCTAACTTTAGCTGATGAACCAAATAGGAAAATTGGAATCATCATAAATAAGTACGAAAATCCAGCGAAAAACATTCCCCACGTAAACTTAACTGGGGAGCTGGGCTCTTCTTTTCTTTTAGCCAGATATGTCCATAAGAATGCGAACAGTGGTGTGTACAGCATAATGAACAATGGGTTAAGTGACTGATACCAAGTAGCATTAATGTGCAAAAATCCAAGGTTATTGTTAGTTTGATTTTCAGCAAACAAAGCCAAAACAACGGAGCCCTGTTCCTCAATGGCCCAGAATACCGCAGCAGCGATAAATAATGGAATATAGGCAAGAACCCGTGAATGTTCTGTCTTAGTAACCTTCTTACTTCTCAAAATAACAACGAAGTAAATAATTGGGGTTAAAATTGCGATGATACTCAATAACAAAACAAAGTTATCAATACTCAAAACTTTAAAGTACCACATCCCCGCGATAATAACGGCAAATACAGCTAAGCCACCAATAATTTCAAGAACTAAACGATTCAAATCATCTGGTTCTAAGGGATCACTTGGATATAAGCCATCGATACTCAAAGTCTTTTTACCGCTAAAGTAGTAGTAAATTAAAGCAAAGAACATTCCGATCGCAGCAAGTGAGAATCCAGCATGGAAATTAAAGTCCATTCCGACGGTCCCAACTAAGATTGGAGCAATGAAGGACCCTAAGTTAATCCCAAAAACAAAAATAGTAAATCCAGTATCACGTCTTGGATCATTTTCACCATATAAGGCACCAACCATTTCTGAAACATTTGGTTTTAACAGTCCAGTACCAACGGTGATTAAGACAATGGAAATAAACAACGCTCCGGCACCAAATGGTAATGAAAGTACCACGTGCCCAAACATAATTAAAATTCCACCATACAGAACGGTCTTTCGACTCCCCCAAACTCGGTCACTTAAATAACCACCTAACACTGAAGTTAGAAATACCAGTGAACCGTAAATTGCCATAACTGAAGCTGCTGTGGTTGGAGAAAATCCTAATCCACCCTTGGCGACTGAGAAATACATGTAGTATAAAAGAATTGCACGCATCCCGTAGTAACTGAATCGTTCCCACATTTCAGTGAAGAACAGTGTTTGCAACCCTTTTGGCTGCCCAAAGAACGCATGGTCGAGACTCTTCTCGCCTTGTCCGTTCATAAAATCTCCTCCTGTCAATCTTTTAACAATTATCAGAAATAATACCATTCTTGATTTTCATTTACAATCATATCTCGACAAAAAATTTGTTAGAATAGTGATTATCAAGGAAAAGGAAGTGAATAATACATTGTTCAAGGAATTTAAAGAATTTATATCACGAGGGAATGTGGTTGACATGGCCGTCGGAATTATCATCGGGTCTGCCTTCACTTCGATCGTGACTTCATTGGTTAATAACATTTTTAACCCGTTTATTGGACTGTTCTTAGGAAAAATCGATCTTTCATCACTTGCCATCACCGTTGGAAAAGCAAAGATAAAATATGGCTTATTTCTAAACTCAGTCATCAATTTCCTGCTGATTGCTTTCATCGTCTTTTTATTGGTCAAATTTATCAACAAATTAACTAATAAAAATCAAAAAAAGCAAGAAAAGAAGGCTCAAGAACCGAGCCTTACTGATCAATATCTAGCTGAAATTGTTAAACTGCTTAAAAAGTAATTCCTTAATCACACCAACGCTCTGTTGGTGTTTTTTTATAGCATATCTAGGTATCTGTCGCGTTCCCATTGAGAAACGTTTTGTCTGTAAGCATTCCATTCCATGTTCTTTGCATCCAAGTAATTTTGATACATGTGAGGTCCCATGGCTTTCTTCATAAGTGGATCAGCTTCATATGCTTTAAGCGCATTATGAAGGGTGGAAGGTAAGTTTTCAATATGATCTAATTTTCGTTCCTTGCCATCCATATGATAGATATTACGGTCAATTGGTTCACCTGGTTCAATTTTGTTTTTAATACCATCTAAACCAGCTTCAAGAATTGATGCAATTGCTAAGTATGGGTTAGCTGAAGGATCAACACTTCGAAGTTCAAGGCGAGTGCTAAGACCACGACTAGCTGGAACTCTAACTAATGGTGAACGGTTAGATGCCGACCATGCCACATAGACCGGTGCCTCAAAGCCAGGAACTAGTCGCTTGTAGGAGTTAACGATTGGGTTACATACAGCAGTTAATGCTTTAGCGTGCTTCAAAAGTCCACCTAAGAAGTAGTATGCCGTTTGTGATAATTCCAGGTCACCATCTTTATCATAAAAGACGTTGTCACCATCTTTATCAAACAATGACATGTTGATGTGCATCCCAGATCCATTGATACCATTCAGTGGCTTTGGCATGAAAGTGGCGTATAATCCGTACTTTCTAGCAACTGTTTTTACAACTAACTTAAAGGTTTGAATATGATCTGCCGTAACCACGGCGTTGTCGTACTGAAAATCAATTTCATGTTGTCCAGATGCTACTTCATGGTGAGAAGCCTCAACTCGAAAGCCCATATTTTCTAATTCAAGAACCATATCACGACGAATATTGGCTGCCAAATCCATTGGTGCCAAATCAAAGTAACTTCCGTGATCATTCAATTCAGTGGTTGGATTACCCTTATCGTCCATTTTGAACAAGAAGAATTCAGGTTCTGGGCCAATGTTAAAGTTAGAAAAGCCCATTTCTTTCATTTCATCCAGAACACGCATTAAATTATTTCTTGGATCACCAACGAACACCTCGCCATCTGATGTATGAACACTACATGTCAGACGAGCAACCTTACCGTGTTCGTCACCCCATGGGAAGACCATCCACGTTGAAAGATCAGGGATCAGGTACATATCACTTTCCTCAATGCGTACGAAACCATCAATTGAAGATCCATCAAACATAATCTTACCATCTAAAACCTTGTTTAGTTGGTTAACGGGTACCTCAACATTTTTGATGCTGCCCATCAAGTCAGTAAACATTAGTCGAATAAATCGGACGTCTTCATCTTTTACCATTTGGCGAATGTCGTCTTTTGTATAATCATGTACCATAAGTAGTCTCCTTATTTTAAATACTTACCCTGTTGCTTTAAATCAGAATCATCATACAAGCGTCCAGCTTTTAAAATATCGTCTTTCAAGTATTCGCGGACATCTTCATCACTAAGTGATTTATCACCACTATGTAAAAGTTTTCGACGACGTTGTTTCTCAAATACTCTTTTAACCTGAGCAATTGTCATTCCTTCAATAAGATAGTTGTGAATCTCAAGAATTTGGTCCACATTATCTAATGAATACAAACGTCGGTTTCCTGATGTTCGTTTAGAATGAACAAGACCATGATCATCGTAATACCTTATTTGTCTGGATGATAAGGAAGTAAGCTTCATAACCGTTCCCATTGGCAGAACCGCTAAAGATTTCCTCAGTACTTTTTCACTCATACGCATATCTCCTTGATATGACACCATTCTATTCGTTATTGATATAAGCGTCAACAACCTATGTTATGAAATGTAACACTGATCCAAGTTTAACATAAAACTTGCAATATAAAAAAAGACACAAGAAATAAATTCTTGTGTCTTCATGTATGTATGTGCATCTTCAAGCACACCATTAGATTCTATTCACCCATTATTGCTATGCCAAAGGTTTAATCATCATTAAGAATGAATAAAAGATTTATGCCGGCTGCAGGACTTGAACCTGTGACCCTCGGTTTACGATACCGATGCTCTACCAGCTGAGCTAAGCCGGCAAAATGACGATAAATTAAAAGTGCTAACGGCAATTGTTGTTAGCACTCAGACATAGCTCCGGCAGGCGGGCTCGAACCGTCGACAACCTGATTAACAGTCAGGTGCTCTACCAACTGAGCTATGCCGGAATAA
>NZ_JBWXVD010000005.1:0-122664 GCF_059901115.1 Fructilactobacillus sp. X7R4C1 | reverse complement strand
CTTTGTCCGGCTTCAAACTGGCCTACAATTTGCGCATTTGTGCTTGGCGCCGTTCTAATGTTAGTAGTTTGAGTAAAAGTATACGTCCCCGAAGCCGGTTTTACTACTGGATTACCCGGATTACTGCCACTTAATTTAGCAACATATAATTTTCTGCCACTATAAGAAACATATTGTAACCAAGTATATCCGTCCGCATTAACTATTCCATCATAATTAACACTTTGTCCGGCTTCAAACTGGCCTACAATTTGCGCATTTGTGCTTGGCGCCGTTCTAATGTTAGTAGTTTGAGTAAAGGTATATGTGCCAGAAGCTGGCGTTACTGAAGGATTTGGATTAGGAGAACTTCCTGCAAATTGATGATACCAATACTCTGCTTGCGTTCCTCTTTGTGGCTGATTTGGATTAGCTGGACGTTCATAATTAGCTAAGAACACTAATGCTAAAGTATAAGCAGAATCATGACTTTTAATAAATTGATGTGATGTCATGGAATATGAACGTGACGGAGCAAATTGAATTCCATTATTCATCTCATATTCAATTCGATCACATTGTGCTTCAAGTGTCCTATAATTTAGTCCTCTTGAATTACACCAGTTAATCAATTTACTCGCCGGAGTCCATTGAGCTATACTAAATCCACCACCTCCACCTCCTTCCCAAATATCTGGATTAATGTTTGATTCAGATTGAAAATTTCCTAACATTCCACACACTGATTGTGGTGTCCAACCACGATTTACAAAATACGAATAAATGTATTTTGCGTTTTCATACATACTCATAATATAACCTCCTAAAAATTTAATAATATAGTTAAAGTCAGTACTAACTTAATGCAAATAAATGTATATACTCTACTTTTTTAGAATATAGTTCTACACAATGGCCACATGAAAAGACATCAGTAATAGATGGAATCTATCACATCAATGTCTCTCATTCATTTACACTTGCAACTATATGTCATTATTTTCTACATGTCAAACATTTAATAGAATGTTTTTCTATATAATTTCAAATTTCACACTTAAATAAAACATAAATCATAAAAAATACAACTAATCATAAATTAGTTGTATTTCACTGATATTCAGTTCTTATTAAAATTAATGTTTAAAGTGCTCTGATTTGTGGAAACGATGCCAGATGAATCCACCAACTAAAATTAACACAATAATTGCAATAATCCATGGTGTTTTACTACTTTTATTCCTTTTATCATGCTTAGTTGGTTTTTTATTCGTATCTTTATTTTCATGACCAGCCTTTTTGACTTTGTTTTTGCTACTAGCATTCTTACCATTATCATCCGTTTTACTAGTAACCGGAGATGAACTAGCATTCTTTTTATCAACTTTCGATTTTCTTGAATCATTTGTATTACTAGACTTACTTGGATTATTTGAGTTATTACTTACTGCTTTCGATCCATTTTTCATAGGACTGTTATTGCTGGACGAATTCTTAGAACTAGCGGGACTTTGAGCATCTTTACTAGTTTTTGAACTACTGGAATTAGATGAGTTTGAGCTAGCTGCAAGAGTCTTACTATAATATAAATTAATTACATTATCACCAGAAGTAAAAATACCATTAATTGGGTCACTACTACCAAAAAACTTATAATTACTAATTTGTGAAGGAGTAATGTGATAAGAAGAGCCTGCATTTCCAGTTATAGAAGTAGACGACGAGATTGGTTGATAGCTTTCACTATCAAGATAATTAATTTGTAGCGTAACTGATTGATTATTCACATCATCGGCATGAACACTTTTATTAATTACTTGAGAACCACAAAAAAAGATTCCAAGTGAGATAAAAATTAATAATAATAATTTTAAATATTTATGTAATAGCATTTCTTAATCTCCCATCTTTCTAATTATTCATCTTAATTATAAACTTATTTGTTTACAATTATCTATAATAATTTAAATTATGCCTTTATTAGTAATACGTAATTAAAATGATATTTTTAATATCCTAAAATCATGCTTTACATGGAGTTAACTCCATAAGATATTATCTAATTAACAAAAATAAAGGAGATAATATTTTATGGATAACAAAAGATTTAAAAAGAGACTCACAATGGCAATCATTGTGAGCCTCTTTTTAGCTAAATTGATAATTAGTATTATATATCTTTTTATTTCTTGCTTATATTTATCGCCCTCACAAGCTCCTTTGCCACCGCTTTCGGTGATTGCGGATTTTGTCCCGTGATTAAGCGTCCATCCCTCACGACATGGCTTTTAAATGGTCGTACCTTTTCAAAATGGGCCCCGTGCTCTTCGGCAACCTTCTCATTTAAGAACGGCACTCTTTTATAGTTGCCACTTAAAACTTCCTCAGCAGTCGTAAAACCAGTAATCTTTTTATTAGAAATGAGATATTTCCCATCTGGCAACTTAATGTTAAGGATTCCCGCAATGCCATGACACACCGAACAGATGTATCCACCGTTATTGTAGATTTCCAAACTGATTTTTTGTAACTGCGGGTCATCGGGGAAATCCCACATTACTCCGTGGCCACCAGTATAGTAAATCGCCAAATAATCTTCGGGGTTAATGTCAGCTGGTTTCATAGTGTTAGACAATCCACGATTCTGATAGTCCCGATCTTGATACATTTTTAGAGTATCAGCATCAACGTACGACGACTTCATACTTCTCGGATCAATCGGGACGTACCTTCCCTTCGGACTAAGATAATCCACATCGTATCCAGCCTCTTGAACTTCCGCCACAAATTCAGCTGATTCCCCCAACCATAAGCCAGTCAGTCGATTACTATTGGGAAAATTAGTCGCGTTAGTCTCAACCACTAAAATCTTTTTCATCGCAGCATCCTCCTATTTATCTTGACTCAGATATGGCACTAAAATCGCCTTCACTCTCTTAGCCAGTTCACCCTTATCAACCTGTTTGTCTGATAAAACCAGCTCTTCGATGATGCCATCAATTCCGTAGCAAATGAAGTCTAGTTCCGTTTGACTGATGTCTTTAGTGACAAACGCCAGTTGTTCCCTGGTAAAATCGTTGAATTCTTTTCTGAACTGATACGAATCTTGACTTTTTAATAGATTACGAAAGAAGTTACGGTCCTGAGTGAAGAAATTAATCCAAAGTTCAATCTTTTCTTGGACTTTCGTGTCGTCGACATTCTGACAGGTCAACCTCAACTCTTTGAAATATGAATTCATAAAGTCCAAAACCAGCGCTGACTTGTCAGAATAGTGGTCGTAAAAAGCTTTTCTCGTAATGTCGGCTTGATCGCAAATCATTTTCACCGAAATTTGATCTAAACTAGGTTTCTCCTGCAATAGTTCACGAAAGCTGTCTTGAATGGCTTTTTGGGTCTTTCGAACTCTTCTGTCAATCTTTTTTTCCATTAATAATCACCTTTTTTAAGTTCATAGTTGCAAATGCAACAGTTGTATTATAATATACTCATGTAACTTAATCAACGAAACTTATATCATTTAGGAGGTAACTAATGAAAACAATCTTAATCACAGGAGCTAGCTCCGGAATGGGATATCAAACCGCTAAACGACTGGCAAACTCCGGTTATCAAGTTTTTGGGGCTGCCAGAAACACAGACGCAATGGAACCATTAAGGGCTTTCGGAGTTACTCCAATTATCATGGACGTTACCAACCAAGATTCGATGCAAAAAGGTGTTCATCAAGTTATTCAAGTCGCCGGCAAGATTGACGTCTTGATCAACGGTGCTGGTTATGGTTCTTTTGGCGCCATCGAAAACGTCAGCGATGAAGAAGCCAAACGCCAATTTGAAGTCAACGTCTTTGGATTAGTTGCCCTAACCAAACTGGTTCTACCCTACATGGAAAAACAACACGCGGGCAAAATTATCAACATTTCTTCAATGGCGGGCCGATTTAGTAGTCCATTCGCTGGCTGGTACTTTGCTTCCAAACATGCGCTTGAAACTTTAAGTGATTCACTTCGAATGGAAGTAAGAAGATTTGGCATCCAGGTGGTCTTAATCGAACCGGGGGTTGTAAAAAGTAACTGGTCCAACATCGCTATGAACAAGCTGGTTAATTCCTCCAAGAGAACCAAGTACGAAGTAGCCGCGAAAGAAATGGCCAAAAAAACTAATAAAATCTATGCTTCAAAATTAGCGTCACAACCCACTTTGATTGCCAAAACAATTCAAAAAGTCGTTTTAGCCAAAAAGCCCAGACCACGATATCTCATTGGGTTTGGTGCGAAGCCAACCACTTTCTTCAATGCCGTTTTACCAACGAGACTGATGGATCGTCTGATCCCTAAATTTATGTAAGAGGTCATCAATATGATTAAAATCCCCAAACAAATGACCGCGCTGCAACTGCTGAAATACCGAATGCCCTTTGTAAAAGACACCATTCCCGTTCCTCAAATCAATGACAACGAGGTCTTAGTGTCAATTGCGGCCTCGTCACTCAACCCAATCGACTATACGATTCAATCTGGTAAAGTAAAAATCATCATGCCTTACAAATTACCGATCACCGTTGGTAATGACTTTTCCGGAACGGTGGTCAAAGTCGGCAAAAAGGTAACTAAATTCCAACTGGGTGACCAGGTGTACGGGCGTCCTGATGATTATCAAAGTGGCACTCTAACCGAATTCATCGCGATTGACGAGAACGACATCGCTAAAACGCCTAGTAACTTGAGTCTAGTAGACGCCAGTGCCGTTCCCCTAACCGGATTAACGAGCTACCAGGCCTTAATTGAAATTGGCAAACTGAAAAAGGGCCAAAAAGTCTTCATTCAGGCCGGGTCTGGTGGCGTTGGTACCATGGCAATTCAGATTGCCAAAGCGCGAGGTGCCTTCGTTGCGACAACCACGAGTCAAAAGAACGTGGCGTTAATGCGCTCTTTAGGTGCCGATCAAGTGATTGATTATCATACGACGGATTTTTCCGAGGTGTTAAGTGATTACGACATTGCATTTGACAGTCGTGGCGGCAAAACCCTCAAAGATACCTTTAAAATCTTGAAACCAGGCGGCAAGCTAATCACAATCAATGGAATTCCAACCTTTAAATTTGGAATGGAACACCATCTTGGCTGGTTTAAATCAATTTTGTTTGGAATCGCTAGTGGTCCCCTGCGATTTTTAGCTAAAAAACATCACGTTGAATACACCTTTTTCATCATGCATCCCAGTGGACCTCAATTGGATATTTTAACCCAGATGATTGAAGACCAGCAGTTAAGGCCGATTATTGATAAGGTCTTCCCGTTTAGTGACGTGCTTGAGGGATATAAACTACTGGAATCACACCACGCTACTGGCAAGATAGTGATTGAAATGAAGTAAATTTATTTAATAAAAACCGTAAAAATAAAGTGAAGTGCCGGATAAAGTTAAATTTCTATATATGGCACTTCGCTTTATTTATTTAAATCCATTAACAATTTCAGGAACAAACCATCCTATAAATCCTCCAAAAACAAACAACAGCCACCAATAATGAGAAATAAAATACCAAAAATTCAAAACCAATTAAGAGGTTCTAAATATATTAAAAAGTTTAATTAACAATAAAAAAAGAAAAACCATGTACTCTTATGTTCTTCAGTGTTACATGTGATACAATGTAATTGAGGAGATGATGTTGATGGAAAAAGTTAAAATCAGAAAACGTGGAAACTCAATTGGTATTAACTTCAATAGTGAGACTCAAAAAGAATATGGATTAGCTTTGGGACAAGAATACTTTCTAACTAAAGATCAACAGGGAGCACTTATGTTGGTCCCAAAAATAAAACAAATTTATGGCGACAAAAAATATGCCAACGGAAAACTTTACCAGTCTCCCATTAATAATAAAAGTCAACTAGAGGGACGTGAAATGATTTGAATAATCAATCGTATTGTCCAAATCAAGGAGACGTTGTTTGGATTGATTTTGATCCCAGTAGAGGAAACGAAATTAAAAAAAGACGTCCTGGCCTAGTAATCAGTACCAAAGCCTTTAATGACGCAACTCGTTTTGCTGTTGTTTGTCCAATTACGAGTACAATTAGAAACTATGCTGGTAATTTTAATTTAAATGGATACAAAACACATGGTCAGGTTATAACTAGTCAGCTAGCAAGTTATGATTGGTCTAGCAACAGTGATAGAAATATTAAATTCATTGAAAAATTAACTCAATACGACTTACTAATCATAGAACAATTAGTAGGTCAGATCTTTAATTTCCCTAGCCAGGGATAAAACAAATAGTAACAAAAAACTGATACGCCACAAAAAGCCTCTAACTATCGAATTAGTTAGAGGCTTTGGCATTCATATTGTTAGTACTAACAGTACTAACAGTATTCTCATATCATTACACATTTCAAAAACACTAAAACCAATTTTTACTCTTAGTCATGCCTCTTAATTGGTTTGGCCGGATCGCCTACGTAAGTTGAATTGGCAGGAACATCCTTATTGACAACCGAGCCTGCACCGATAATGGCATTCTCACCAATGGTAACTCCCGGAAGGACAATGACACCAGTTCCAAGCCAAGCATTCTTGTGAATGTGAATGGCACCAGTAGTAATCAAATTCCGGTGGTCTGGTCGCGTATCGTGGTTAAGTGTAATCAGTGAAACTCGTGGTCCAATCAAAACGTTTTCGTCGAGATAAATCCCACCAGCGTCGTCAAACAGACAATCGGTGTTAATTAAAACCCCTGGTTTTAGGAAAATATTGCGACCAAAATCAGTCTGAAGTGGTGGAAAGACAATCACATTTTCTGGTACTTTTCTGCCAGTAATCTTCGCCAGGATTTCCTGTTGCTTAACTGGATCTGGTTCACTGTTAAACTGTTTTAATAATTCAGCATTTTTAAAATGAATATCAAAGATTGGTTTAAACGACGGGTCACGAAAGTCAAACGTTCCACCGTTTAAGGCGGCTTTTAAAAGATCATCTTCTTGTGACATAGATATCTACCTCGATTTTTGTTTTTTAGAGTTATAAAGGCTCCTGCGACAATTGTATCATCATTATAATGAGAAACAGAAAATCACATAAATGCCTACCTATAATATCTAACAGTACTTTTTCTAATTTCGATACCATGCAGTTTTAGACCAATTATGATGTCGTTTCTTTTGACTCTCAATGATGAGCAATCTTTAACCCCATATCCATGCTCATTAAGTCCTTGCTAAAAATATTAATTGGATTTGAATTAATATTACTAAAAACAACCAAAAACACCGAGAAAATTGAAATTACAACAAACAAAATTAACTTATCCGTTTTCATAGGTGTTATGTTACATAAATAATATTTAGTGATAAAATATTATCACGAAAAATAATAAATTAAGGAGACTACAAAATGAAAGCTAAAACAATTCTTATATCAACATCACTCATTATCATTTTATCGATTGGTTTTCTTGCTTTCGACCTTTTGTTTGCTGACCATGCAGCAGTGAGCATTCAAATGAGAGCAATAACTTTATCAAATACTAAAATTAAAAAGTTTAGCAAAAATTTAGCCACTTACAACTACATAAAACGCCATAAATATGAACCACTCAAAAATTTATCTGATGATCAAGGGTCAGGAAACTTAGATTATTACGTAGGATCGTTAGGGCAAAAAAACATTGGTGTTTACGGAAGACTCAATTATTCAGGTATTAGGATTTTATTCCCACAATTTCAAGTGAAGTATATAGAGCTAGAATAATCAAACTGAATAGACAATATTAACAATGTTGGTTTTAAAATGAAAAAAATAAAATCAAAAACGTGGTAATTCAATTGGCATTAGCTTCGATAGTAAGACAAAAAAGAGCCCACCAGCTTTAGCTGATAAGCTCAATCATCAGTTCACCACAAACTGGTGACTTGTGTATCTCTTACTGTTTTAATTATATCTAATATTATTATTTAGTCAATGATACACTAATTAAGGCGAGTATTTACACCACAATACTAACTATACTCGTCGGTGATTTGATGTATCTCTTACTATCAGTCATTATTCCAGTAATAATTAATTTATTAACTCATTTGATTGAAAAATTAATTGACTTTTTACTTAACTATTTTTCTGGAACTAAAGACTAGAGAAAAGCTCCTTTCACTTTAGGAAGGAGCTTTTTTACTTAATAGGCAAGCTACATAAAATTATTTTCTTTCATGTTATCCTAGCGATTAATCGCATCACAATCAATTCGTTCCTTATGCTCGCTCAGGTCTAGTCCCTTAGCCTCTTCTTCTGGAGTAACTCGCATCTTCGTAACGTGCTTTAGCACTAACACAATCAAGAAAACCATGACGGTCACAAACACGATACTGAAACCAGTTGCCAGCAGCTGAATCCAAAACTGATGAAGTGAACCACCAGCAAAGATGCCACTAAACTTCACCTGCGGATTAATTGCCTTACTAGCGAACAGTCCGGTCAAAAGACTACCAACAATTCCAGATACCCCATGACAACCGAACGCATCTAACGTATCGTCGACGTGCAAGCGGGGCTTTAAGTATTTAATGAAGGTGTAACTACATAACGTGGCAATGATGCCAATCGCAATCGCACTTCCAATTCCAACAAACCCACAGGCCGGAGTGATGGCAACCAGGCCACACAAAGTTCCGGTACATGCGCCCATCAGGGATGGTGCGCCTAGGATGAAGACGTCCAAAATAATCCACGTTAACATCGAGGTTGCCGTAGCAATCGTGGTCGTCAGCATCGCCTGAAACGCAATGTGATTAATGGCGAGTGCCGACCCACAGTTAAAACCGTACCAACCAAGCCACAAGATGACCGTTCCCAAAAAGACCCAGGTCAGGTTATAAGCCTTGTCGTTTTTGCCGCGTTTGTGTCTTCCAAGCATGACGGCCAAAACCAGGGCGGTAATTCCCGCGTTAATGTGAATGACCGTTCCACCAGCAAAGTCCAAGACGCCCATCTCTTGTAAAAAGCCCCCACCCCACACGATGTGAACGAGTGGATAGTAAATCAAGATACACCAGGCAATCGTGAACATAATCAAGAACTTAAACTTCATCCGGCCAACGATTCCACCAATCCAAAGGGCTGGCGTGATGATGGCAAACATCATCTGAAACAGCATGTATGAACCGTTCGAGATGGGACCGGCAGTTGCTGGAGCGGTAAAGTTGAAATTATGTAACATGAAATCATGCAGCCCGCCAATGACGTTGAAGTAGTTCCCCGAAAACGAGAGCGAGTAGCCAATGATGACCCACAAAAGAACGGGGATGCTGCACATGATGAAAACCGACATCAGGGTGTTCACCACGTTTTTTCTTGAAACCATCCCGGCGTAGAAAAACGCCAGTCCCGGTGTCATGAAGAACACCAAAATCGTACAGATAAATACAAAAACCTCGTTTGCTGCCATGTTAGTCACGCCCGTTCATCAATTTAGTATACTAATAGTCTAGGCTTTAATTTTCATTTGAACAGATTTAATGTCTCAAAACGTTACATGGAAGACGGAAAAATTTCATCAAGTCGCCTTTCTTGACGTTTACGCCATATGAGGGTTTACCCTTTAACTGTATTAAGAAGGGAGTTGTTATGATGTCTGTTAAAGATAAAGTTGTTGTCATCACCGGTGGCTCTTCTGGAATGGGAGAAGCAACCGCTAAGTTAGCCCTCAAAAGAGGTGCCAAAGTGGTCGTTGGATCACGAAACGAAGAAAAATTAGAACGAATGGCCGATGAAGTTGACCATCCCGAAAACTTTGCCTATCAACAAACTGACGTTACGAAAAAAGACGAGGTGCAATCCTTAGTCGATTTAGCCATCAAAAAGTTTGGCAAGCTCGACGTAATTTATAACAACGCTGGCATCATGCCGCAGGGAATGGTTGACGATCCAGCTAAATTGAGCGAATGGCAGGATATTTTGAACACCAATATCATGGGAGTCCTAAACGGTATTGTGGCCGCGGTTCCTCAAATGAAGAAACAGGGTTACGGCCTAATCATGGCTACCGACTCGGTCGCAGGTCACGTAGTTTACCCTGGTTCAGCCGTCTACAACGGTTCAAAGTACGCCGTTAAGGCCATCATGGAAGGATTGCGTCAGGAACAACATCAAAACGGCATCAAGACCGGGATTGTGTCACCCGGAGCCGTTGATACCAACCTGATGTCAACCGTTCACGACGATCAAATTCAAAAGAGTATTGAACAAAATAACAACACCAAGTATGGCTGGTTAGAACCTGACGACATCGCAGAGATTGCCGTCTTCATGATGAGTCAACCAGAAAACGTTGACATTAACGAAGTCCTGGTTCGCCCAACCGACCAAAACATCTAATAAAACTTTGATTTGACTCCTATTCAATGAGTGGGAGTTTTTTGTCACAGAATCTTAATCAATTTTGGAACCCATTTACTTGAATCAGGATTAAATTTAGCGTTAAATGATCTCGTATCGGAAGTCATAAGTTGGAAGAGGGGTTTTATTATGACAATCGAAAATAAAGTTGTAGTTATCACAGGTGGTAGTTCTGGGATGGGAGCTGCCACCGCCAAGTTAGCTTTGTCTAGGGGCGCCAAAGTGGTCGCCGGTGCTAGAAACGAGGAACAACTTGAAGAACTTTCCACCGAAGTTGATAATCCAAAAAACTTTTCTTACAAAATTACTGACGTTACTAAAAAAGAAGACGTCCAGGAACTGACCGGCATGGCAATCGACAAGTACGGTCAACTAGACGTCATGTATAACAACGCTGGCATCATGCCACAGGGGCCTGTCGACGACCCGGATCGGTTAGCCGATTGGAAAAAAGCCATTGACACCAACATCATGGGAGTCTTGAACGGGATTGTAGCCGCGGTTCCCCAAATGAAACAACAGGGTCAAGGTTTAATCATGGCCACCGATTCCGTTGCTGGACACGTGGTTTACCCTAATTCGGCCGTTTATAATGGTTCCAAGTACGCCGTCAAAGCCATCATGGAGGGTCTCCGTCAGGAACAACACCAAAATGGAATTCGGACTGGGATTGTCTCACCCGGCTTTGTCGACACCAACCTGATGGACACCATCAACGATGACAAGATTAAAAAACAGATTGAAGCTGGCAAGCATGGTTGGTTAAGTCCTGAAAACATCGCGGAAATCGCCGTCTTCATGATGAGTCAACCAGAAAACGTTGATATTAACGAAGTCTTGGTTCGTCCAACCGACCAGGATGTGTAAGTGAATATACCAAATAAGCCCTTACTCAAATCGAGTAAGGACTTATTTTTTGGAAAACTAGTTATTCTAATTTCATTAAACTATTGTTCAGTCAAACATAATTAATCCTTATCAACAATCAACAACGATTTAATGGCTTCCCGCTTATCCATGGCAGCATAAGCATCCTTGACGTGATCTAAATCAAATTCCTTGGTAAAAACTTTTCCGGGATTAATCTTGCCGTCAAGAACCGCCTTCAACAAGACATCACGGTCGTAGGTGGTAACGGGCGCAATGCCGCCACGCAAACCGGTGTTGTTGTAAAAAAGTTTGTTGGTATTCATGTCAGCCTTTTGGGGAATTCCCACCCGGCCAACGACAGCGCCTGGTCTAGCAACCTTAGTTGCCGTATCAACCGACTGTTCGGTTCCAACACATTCAAGGATGGCATCAGCGCCAGCTCCGTCAGTTAGTTCCATCACGTGCTTCACCGCTTCATCCCCACGTTCTGGGACGATGTCAGTGGCGCCAAACTCCTTGGCTAACTTTTGGCGATCCTCGTGACGACTCATGGCAATGATGCGTTTTGCGCCACGCAACTTGGCCGCAATTACACCACAAAGGCCGACGGCACCGTCACCCATGACGACAACGGTGTCACCGTCCTTCACTTCGGCGCTGGCAGCGGCGTGATAACCCGTTGCCATGACGTCAGAAAGGGTAACTAATGACTTCAACATTTCGTCCGAATAGTCCGATGGTTGACCCGGAATCTTGACGAGTCCCCAGTTGGCGTTGATGTATCTGAAGTACTGGGCTTGATAACCAATGTTGGTACCCTTTTCCTGGTTCATACAGTTACCGTCAAAGCCCGCCAAACAAGCGGCACAGTGACCACAACCATGGGTAAATGGTGCAATCACAAAGTCACCGGGTTGAACGTCCTTGACGTCGGACCCAACTGAATCGACAATCCCGATGGCTTCGTGACCAACAAAGGTATCGCGTTTTCGTTCGTCAATGCCACGATACCACCAGAGGTCGGATCCACAAACACTGGCCCTTACCACCTTGATAATGGCATCGGTTGGTTTTTCAATCTTGGGTTTGGGCGTGTCAACGAGTTCAACATCGCCCGGTTTGATAAATTCCGTTGCTTTCATTTCAATTCCTCACATTCATTTAACTAAGCTTTTCGATTAATTCCTAAACTTTCTCTTACATCCAGCTGGTCATCTTGAAGCAGGCGCGTCGCTAGGTCAGCAATACTGGCAACGGCCACCCGATTGCCGCTAACATCTTGACCTTTATAGGTAATCTCATACTGACTGCTGCCGTTATCAAACCAACCAGGGCGAATTAACGTGTAATCAAGGTCAGACCCTTCAATCACATCGGCCGCCTCACGATATGATGCCAGTCGCGGATTATTTTTCAGGTTTCCACTTGCCGAAATTTCTTCAGGGACCTCATTATAGATGCCCATTGACGTAATGAAGACTAGGCGTTTGACGTTTTCATCATCCATGGCGGCCACAATGTTCCTGGCCATTTCTGGTAAATTGCCACTAAGCGCCACAAACACTTCGTCCTGACCATGCACTACTTTTTCAAGGTCAGATAAATCATTTACGTCGCCACTTACGGCTCGTTCACGATCATCATCACTAAACCTTTGACCTGCACTTCTTGAAAAGAGTGTCAAAAAATCATCGGTCTTTTCCAACAGGTTCTTTCTGACCTCTTGACCGACGTTTCCGGTCGCTCCAATAATTAAAATTTTCTTCATAAATTATGCCTTTCGCATTCTCATTACTTAACGAAATTTTGAATGGTCTTTGGATCACGGTGGTCAAAGAATTGGCTTTCACCCTTGTCCAACTTGGCGATCTCCTTCATATCATCGTCACTTAATTCAAAGTCGAAGATATTGATGTTTTCTTCCATCCGATTCTTATGAGTTGATTTAGCCAGGGTCACGATTCCACGTTGAAATTCCCAACGTAAGATGACCTGACCAACACTCTTTTTGTACTTAGCACCAATTGCTTTCAGGGTTTCGTTATTAAAGATAGCGTGTTTGCCCTCCGCAAATGGAGCCCATGCTTCTGGACGAACGTCAAATGATTCCAGATAGTCGACGGCGGGCTTTTGTTGTTCCCAAGGATTAATCTCAATCTGGTTGATGGCGGGCTTAACGTCGTTGAACAGTGCCAAATTGGTAATCTGATCATCGTAGAAATTGGAAACCCCAATGGACTTAATTTTGCCAGCCTTTTGAAGTTCTTCAAGGGCCCGCCATGAGCCAAAGGTATCGCCGTATGGTTGATGAATCAGGTATAAATCAAGGTAATCCAGTCCCAATTTTTTGAGACTGGTCTCAAACATTTTCATGGTTTTGTCGTAACCACTATCAGTGAACCAGACCTTAGAGGTGACAAATAAATCCTCGCGTTTTACGCCAGACTTCTTCAGCCCCCGACCCACGGCTTCCTCGTTTTGGTAGTATTGAGCCGTATCGATTAAACGATAACCCGATGCGATGGCGTCGATAACCGATTGTTCGGCCTCTTCGGGGTTAGTGATTTGAAAGGTCCCAAAACCAGTTGCGGGCATTTGGTTGCCGTCATTTAATGTAAAGTATTCCATGATAACTCTCCTTATTTGTTATTTATTAACTACCCCATAATTTACACCTTTACTTGGACTTGAATGCAAGTAAAGCGTTTTGTAGGAAAGAAAAAACAACCAAAGATTGGTTGTCTTAAACCGATTCATCTTCAAATTTTGCCATCCAGTACACGTCATGGTAACTTCCGTTAACGTAAAACTGGTCTTTGAGCGTTCCTTCAATCTTAAACCCAAACTTTTCGTAAATGTGAACGGCGGGTTTGTTTTGCACGTCAACGTACAAGAAAATCTTGTGGAGGTTTAACGTCTCAAATCCATAGTTCACACAAGCGTCAAACGCCGCCTGGGCAATGCCGTTGCCAACGAATTCGTCACCAAGCGCAATCTCAATCTCCGCGTTTCGATCGCGTGGATTAATATCAATCAACGCCACAATTCCGGCAAACTTGCTCTTGACGTCAATCGCAAAATTGCGAACGGCCGGATCATTGTTCTCACGTTCGTATCTTTCGTTAAGGGACGACATAGAAAGATACGATTCGGTGAACCAGTAGTCCATGGCGCGCTTATCATTAAACAGTTCATGGAGTTTGGGTAAATCAGTTTTCTCTAAAGCACGTAATTTCATTCAAAATTCCTCGACGATCTTTTATTAGTGCCTAAATCTTATCAATTTTTAGCTACTTTGACAATTTATGAAGAAGAAACAGAAGTAAAACAAATGAACCCATAAAGTCGACTTTTGGTCCGACTCTATGAGTTCATCCCGTTTCTAATTATTAATATTGATTATCATTTTGCTTTATCAGGGTGTCCCTGCAAGTAGATGGTGTGAGTATTTAAGAATTCATCAATTCCATGTTTACCATCGTCACCACCAATTCCAGATTCTTTCCAACCAGAATGTGAACCATTAATGGCTTCGAAGTTGTAACGGTTAATGTAGGTTTCACCGTCTTCGAGTTCGTTTGCGGCTCGATGAGCGTTATCCAGATTCTCGGTAAAGATTGATGAAGTAAGGCCAAAGTCACTATCGTTAGCCATTTTGATGGCATCACTTAAGGTCTTGAAGGTCACAATTGGGAGAACCGGTCCAAAAATTTCATCCTGAATAATCTCAGAATCCTGTTTGACGTTCGTGATGACCGTTGGTTCGTAGTAAAAACCACCTTCGATGTTCAACTTGTGACCACCAGCGGTAACCTTACCCCCGGCTTCAACGGCTCGGTCAACCATTTTCGAAACTTTATCCAAAGCTCCTTGATTAATCAACGGACCCATCCCAACATTTTCGTCCTTCATCGGATCGCCAACCGTGATTTCTGACATTTTCTTCGATAATTTCTTGATAAATTCGTCGGCCACGTCTTCTTGGACGTATACTCGTTCACAGTTATTACAGATCTGACCGTTATTATCAACTCGGGAATCAATGATGGATTGAACCGCCAAGTCAATATCAGCGTCTTTACATACAATGGCGGGAGCCTTTCCACCAAGTTCAAGTGACACTTTGGCCAAATGGGTAGCGGCACTCGTCATGACTCGTTTCCCTGATTCAACCGAACCAGTTAGACTGATAATGCCGACCTTTTTGTTCTTTGACAATTCGTCGCCAACGACCGAACCAGGTCCCGTGACAATGTTAACAACGCCCTTAGGAATGCCAACTTTTTCAACGATCTTAGCGAATTCAAGTGCTAAGTTAGGGGTGTCAGAACTTGGCTTCATCACAATGGTGTTTCCGGTGACTAGTGCTGGACCCATCTTTCTGGCAATTAAGAAGAACGGGAAGTTCCATGGTAAAATGCCGGCCGCAACGCCAATTGGTTGCTTTTCAATCATGATACTTTCGTCCTCATTATCGGATTGAAGAATCTCACCCTCATAGGTTCGACTGGCACTTCCCATGTAGTCAAAGTAATCGGCTGAGAACAGGATCTCAGTGGTGGCAAGTGACTTAATCTTGCCCTGTTCTTCTTGAAGCATGTAAATCAAATGATCTTTTTGTTTACGAACTTCATTTGCGACCGCGTGCAAATACTGACCACGAGTGGCAGCCGGAACCTTCTTCCATGATTCTTCGGCTTTAGCTGCGGCATCGATGGCTTGTTTAGTCTCTTCCTTACTAGCACTAGGAACGGTTGAGATTGCTTGTCCCGTCGCTGGATTGAGCACCGTTAATACTTTTCCTGAATCTGAATCTTTAAATTCTCCGTTAATGTACATTTGGTAATGTTTTAATTCAGTCATAATATGATGCTTCCTTTCAATAACGTTTAATTTCAACAATCATGTTAAAGTGATTTAATCAACCTTACTTTCCGGGTTGGTAGTCCTTATCAATTACTAATACCGGTTTAATCGTCTTTCCGCTGATGGAATCAGCATTGGCTTCGTTGATTTCATCAAATGGGTAGAACTTCTCGGTCTTATCAAAGTCGAACATGCCTAATTGGTAAAAACGAATTAAACGTGGAACGTCGACTTGCGGGATCGAATCACCCATGTTAACACCGACAACCTTGCGATCACTGGTACAAAGGTCGTTCCAAGTATCCAAGTTAATGTGTTGGTCGGTTACGGCAATCGTAGCCGTTGTTCCACCTTGAGCCAAGGCTTGAATCGAACTTTCCATGACCTGTTTAACACCAGTGGTATCAACGGCGTAGTCAACTCCGTGCCCATTAGTTAATTTCTTGATGGCTTCAACGGGATCCTCGTCTTTACTGTTGATGGCGTCGGTGGCGCCAAGTTCCTTGGCCAACTTCAAACGGGAAGGAACGATGTCAACGGCAATCACACTGGTACATCCGGCAATCCGACCAGCCATCATGGCAGCTAACCCAACGGCTCCAGTCCCAAAGACCGCAATCGTTGAGCCGGGTTCGGGCTTTAAAGTGTTAAAGACCGTTCCGCTACCAGTCACGTAGCCACAACCTAATGGTCCTAACTTTCTCAAATCGAGGTCCTTTGAGACCTTAACGGCGTTTCGTTCACGAACCACCGTGGTCGTGGTAAACGATGATTGGTCAAACATGTCGGCAACATCGTGTCCATTTTCGGTAAAGTGTGCACTGCCATCGGGACGAACCCCTGATAGGTTATTGGCCGCGTAGTTTAAACATTGAGTGGGAATTCCCCTTAAACAGTTAATGCAGTTTCCACAACCATAAAATGACAGAACGACGTGATCGCCGGGCTTAAAGTCTTTTACTTCCGAACCAACCTTTTCGACAATCCCAGAACCTTCATGACCCAGAATAATCGGATAACCAATCTCAGCCGTGCCCTTTCTTAAAGCTTCATCTGAGTGACAAATTCCAGTTGCAACCATGTGAACTTGTAAATCATCTGGTTGCATTTTGGCTAATTCGACATCATCTTTAATTTCGAACTTGCCATTTTTCTTATTAACGACCGCTGCTTCAATCTTCATAAGTAAACCCTCCCATAATGTAAAATTGTTAATTATTGAGCAATTATGATCAAAGAAAAAGCTGATTTCATTAATCAACAATTGATTTTTTAAACTCTTTTCTATAAAACAGGATTGGAATTTTCGAAATGATTGGTTTGATCTGTAACCGCTTACAGATTGTTATACTCGTCTTCTAAAAAAATTCAAGTTATAACACATCAAAATCATAATTATCTAAGAAATTATTCTTTCAAACCCTTGTGTTTCTAGTAGAGTCAAAAGCCAAAAAAATTCCCCAATATTGTGATGGAATAAACTTTAATTATGTATAAAAAAGGGAATCCCAATAAATGGATTCCCTTACTTAATTATTTAATTTTCGCTGGCTTCAAGATTGGTTTCTCCCAGAAATCAAGCGCACAAATCGAGTTAATAATGTAATAGATGTACTTGCCAACGTTTGCGAAGTTGCCTTGTACGATGGCCTTTAGTAACTGGATCAGATTGTAGACGAACCAGTACTTCCACTGAACGGTCAGTTTCATGGCGTTTAAAATGTTCGCAGTCAGCGACAAATCAAACGCAATCACGACAATCCAGAATAACAAATGCGTGTAACCGTTAGGCCATCCCACTAAATTGGCCGCAAACGAAAATATGAGACTCAAAAGTAAAATGCTGGTCATGACGACCCACTTCTTGATTCCCGTATACGGTTTGGTCGCCTTGTACTTAGCGGTCTTCATCCACTTATTAATCGCAAACGTGTAGATGATGAAAGTCACCGGATAGGTAACGACCGCCGCTTTATTACCTAAAACGTAGTCAATAAAGCCGGACAACACCACGTTAATGATGCCAATCATGTTGCCGAGGTTATTCATTCGTCCCGTCAGACGAGTCGAATAAATGGAAAGGACGGCGTTTACGATCGAAATAATTCCAAACGGAACAAAGACCGCCCAGGAGCCCCAGTGCGTGACGTCTGCCAGATTCTCCGTCAGATAACCACTCGCAATCGACGCAGACACCACGATTGCAACTCCAACTAGGTCAAACCATCGACTCTTTGCTAATGCATGTAACATTATGAACATCTCCTCATTGTTTTTAGCGAGGCGTATCGGAAGCAACCCTCGTTATTTAGTTTTTTGTTACAAACAATTGAACGGCTCGATTATAACACCATTATCATTACTAGAAGTCAAATTTTGAACGTAAAAAAAGACAACCCGGATGGATTGCCTAATTAGTCTAGTTCGATTTGCTTTGACTATCTTTCGCTGTTTCTTGATGCTTAGTCTTAGAACTATCTTTATTTGTAAAGTGATTAATAACCATGTGTAAAACAATAATAAACAGAATGGCACCAACTAGGACGCCGACAATTCGCTTCAAACTACCGTTAATGATGTACATCCCACCAACGATATAAATAATTGACTGTGGGATTGACCCAATCACAACCGCTAGAACCAGTAGTTTGCGTGATATTTTGAACCGTGAAGCCGCGTAACTAATTAAATAAACGGGGAAGAACGGGATGGCATAACCAATACACAGAATGATAAAGGGATGCTTAACGTTACTAAAACTCAATTCTTTATCTCGATAATTACTTGCGATATTACGGACGGACTTAATCAACTTAACACTGCATAGTCCACCAAGGGTTAATCCAATTAAATTAATAAAAAAGCCCAGAACGTTTCCAAAACAAATGCCGGCTAACACACAGATTACTTGATAAGGAACAAATGGTAACAGCGTCGCAAACGTTAAAACAATTAAAAACAGAGCCGCATCAATGACCCCATGCTCATGAATTTCTTTGACGGCCACGCCCCTCTGACTCGGATCAAAAAACATCCGAATCTGTGGAAAATAATCTTTAAACAGAATCACTAATCCAATAACAACGATAATCGCTAAAAGACAGTATACGATTTTCTTGTTTTCTAATTTTTTTATGATGATAAACTTCCCCTAACATTAATTGAATAGGGAGATTCTAACACATGTCACGAAACGATAAAACCGATTTTACAAAATTAAATTCCATAATGCCATTTCTTTCTTAACTTTCACCACTAGTCTATAATCAATCCTAATAGTCACATTCAAGGAGGTTTTTAATTTGCACATTGACACAAAATTAATTCACGGCGGAATCACTGGTGACAAGGAAACGGGAGCCGTTTCCGTCCCGGTCTATCGCGTCTCAACTTTCAAACAAACTAAGCTGGGAGGCAATCCACGCTGGGAATACTCACGGACGGGCAATCCGACCCGTTACGCCTTTGAAACCCAGATGGCGGAACTCGAAAACGGAACTGCCGGCTTTGCCTTCAGTTCGGGGACCGCTGCCATCAATACCATCCTTTCGATGTATTCCAAGGGTGACCACATCATTGTCGGCCAAGACCTATACGGCGGGACGATTCGTCTAATTAATCAAGTGATGAAACGTTTTGGACTAGAATTCACGGCCGTTGACATGCAAGATGTAGACGCCGTCAAGGCTGCTTTTCAGCCCAACACCAAGGCCATTTACTTTGAGACTCCTACGAACCCACTGCTGACGGTAGCCGACATTCACAAATTATCCGAAATGGCGAAAAAACACGGTGCCAAAACCATCGTTGATAACACCTTTGCGACCCCTTATAATCAGAACCCATTGGATTTGGGCGCTGACGTGGTGGTTCACTCCGCCACGAAGTATCTCGGTGGACACAGTGACGTCGTGGCAGGTGTTGCCGTCACCAATGATGACCAGATTGCCGAACAGTTGGCCTTTCTGCAGAATTCCATCGGTAGTACACTTGGACCAGATGACAGTTGGTTGGTTCAACGTGGCATTAAGACGCTGGGTGCTCGCATGCGAGTTCACCAGGATAACACCAATGCGATTCTTGATTTTCTCAAAAATGAACCAAAAGTTGCGAAGGTATACTACCCTGGTGATCCTGACAATCCGAACTACAAAGTGGCAAAGAAACAGATGCGTAACTTTGGTCCTATGATTTCGTTTGAACTACAACCAGGACTGTCAGCGAAGACGTTTGTCGAAAGTTTGCAAATTATTACCCTGGCCGAAAGCCTTGGTGGCGTGGAAAGCTTGATTGAAGTCCCAGCGGTCATGACCCATGGTTCCGTTCCAAGAGCAGAACGCCTTAAGGACGGGATTGCTGACGGTCTGATTCGTTTGTCAGTCGGAATTGAGGATAAAGAAGATTTACTGGACGATTTGAAACAGGCATTTGATAAAATTTAGGAAGTAAAAAGCTAGCATATTTAGATACGAATATGCTAGCTTTTTTATTTTGCTGAGTGGTATTTTTTAATCATGAGGTACCAAATTAACTGACAAATAAAGAGAATTACATACGGAACTAGCAAAATTCCAAAAGTAATCCATTTAAGTTCAGTATTTTGGACTACACCAGTCGCATCAACTTTTCTAACAAAAATTAGTGTTGTAAATACAACAAACGTTAATGCTTCAAAAATGGATACTCCAGCCCATAATTTTATATGTAAAACACTCCAATAATTCTAATAATAGTATTTGCACATGATTATACACATTATCCGTAAGGTCGTCTATAATTGCCTAAACGAGCCAATTCTCTTGAAGGAGCATCTATCATGAACACTGTTAATCATGCATCAAAAATAATGGGACGCAACATTATGATCGAGAGAAAAAGACATGACTTATCTCAATCTGAACTAGCAAGCGGAATCTGTTCACAGTCTATGATTAGTAGTATCGAAATGGGAAATTATATCCCAAATGCCATTCTTTTATCACAGATCTGTCATAAACTAGACATTTCCATTGATAGTGTTCTACTAGCTGACTATTTTGAAATTGGCTCATTCAAAGACATTACGAAAAAAATCGAAAATTTATGTAATCAACATGAATATCAAAAATTAGTCGACCTGCTGGATCATTCAGATGTCATTAATCAACTTCACTACGACAAAGATTTTCAGAAATATTACTATTATTACGGTTGTGCGGTATTTCAACTAAAGCAAGATCCAAAGGAATCTGCCAAAATTCTTAAAATGGCATTACAATACACCTATAATTCAAAAGCCAAGCGAAACTTATCGTCGATTGAAATTCTCCTACTCAGCGCAATTGACTTTATCAATTCCAAATCAGCAAAACTCAATAGCGAACAATTCAATTTTCTAATCAACAAAATTAAAAATTATCATTTCAAAGATTACAGTGAAAATTTAAATGTTGTCTTTTATCAATACGCTTTAACCCTTTATGATCACCAAAAATATAGCGATGCAATTAATATTATTTCAGATGGAATCGTTTGGATCACAAAAAACAATTCTAACTACATGTTGTCTGATTTATACTTCTTACTATCAAAATGCTACGAAAAGTTGCGTGATAAAGACAACGAAAATAAATCTAGAAAAAATGCCACTGTTTTATCAGATGTATTTAACCAAAAAATTAATAAAAATCTGTAAACTTTAGATGATTTCATAACTTTTTTCTTAACCAAAGTAAGATAAGTAATTTAATAAAAAATAACACAAAGTATATTGCATAAACTACCAGTGCTGTAGTAAGTAAAGATACCGAAAAAAATTTACTAATTAACAGACTGATAAAGAAAAGTACAATCAATTGCCACAACATAAGTATCCCTCCCTTAATTAAATATAAGAATAATTGAGCTTACTAAAAAACGATAATTAGAATACTAATTATCGTTTTTCTATCTGCTTATTTAAAATTAAATCATAAAAAATAAGGGAGAAATTAATATGAAAGCAATTGTTCAAACCAACTATGATGGAATTGACGGTCTGGTATCTAAAGAAATATCACAACCAAGAATATTACCATTATCTAGTTTAATCAAAGTAAAGTACGTACCAGTTTTACCGTGGGATATTTATAGTGAAAATGGACTACTAGGGGATTTAAATTCAAAGGTACTTCCTAATGTTATTGGATATAGCTTTTCCGGTACTATTCAAAATTCAGGATTATTAAAAAACAGCAAAAATATCAACCAAAATGTGATTGGGGTTTCAACAACTGGAAGCTATGCCGAATATGTTTCACCAAAAATACCATTTTATACATTTAAATTGCCTAACGGAGTCTCTTTGAAACAAGGTGCTACCATTTTTGGCGGTGCAGATACTGCTCTAATGATGATCCTAGAATCAAAGATTACTTCCAGTGATAAAGTCCTTTTAATTGGAGCATCGGGTGGTGTTGGGAGTTACCTAATTCAAATGTTAAATTTATTAGGAACCGAAACGGTAATTTTTTCTTCTGAAATTGATCAAAAATTCTTATCTAGTAATTTTAAAAATAATATTGTGACCGATAAAAATGAGTTGTCTAACAACCAGTTCAACTGTGTTTTAGACACAACTGGAAATGTACAAATATTGCACAGTTTAGAAGTCAAATTATGTAGGCACGGAACCATTTTTTCGTCAGCATTACCGAACTTTATTCCCATTCGTAAAGAGATTAATTATCTGTTTAAAAATAAACCAATTGCTCCTCAAAAATACAACAAAATTATCCAAATGCTAAATGATGGTTCTTTAAAATCCTATATTGACTCAACCTATGATTTTAATCATGTCAAAGAAGCCCAAAAACATTTAAGTGATCATGGAAAACAAGGAAGGATTTTAGTGAAGATAAACAATCTTTTAGAAAATTAACCTAATATTGACAATTATTCTAACTTCGGTAAAATTATTAAAAAACAAGGAGGAAGTTATGAATTTATCTAAAAAGTTTATAATTCCAATTCTTTGCGTAACAATGTTGTTTATTCTAAGTGGATGTAAGAATTTCTCGTTAAATAGCTCTGGGAAAGATTATTTAAAAGTATATGATGCAAATAACAAAGTTATTGAAACGGCAAATGGTCATAAAAGCACTGATATTCTTTCAAAAATAGATAAAAACTATAATTCAGTAAAGAAAGAAAGGGTTCCTAAGGATGCTAAAGTAAGCTATAAATATGTAAGTCATGAAAGCAAACACAATATTAAAACCTCTTTGACCGTATATTCAAATTATAAGATCGCAAAAGTGAGCGGAATTCCAATGATTGGAAATGGCGTTATCCACTTAAATCAAAATGAATTTAACGAATTAAATAATCCTAATAAGCTAATTAATAAATACAAATAAAGTTGATTATTTTAAACGATAAATTAACGGGTCACTTTAATATCCATATATAATAAAAAAAGCTAATCATCACTGATTAGCCCAACCAATTAACGCACCTGAAATACGCGCTTGGAAGAGATATCGGACATCTCTTCCTTTTTTATTACACTATTATTGTATGTGATAAACGCATAAATGTCAATCCAACTTTTTTTACTCCCAATCAACCTCAATCTGTTAAACTGAAACCAAATAATTAATGGGAGGCATATTATGACTAGAAAAATTGGAATCATTGGTGACGGTCACGTTGGATCAACGGTGGCAAATTACATCGTTGTGAACGGTTTCGCCGATGATTTAGTAATGATTGATAAAAACGACGCCAAGGTCAACGCTGACGCCATTGACTTTCGGGAGGGGATGCCTAATCTACCCTTTCACACCAATATCATTGTGAATGATTACGACGCCTTAAAGGACGCCGACGTTGTTATCTCGGCCCTTGGTAAGATTAAACTGTCAAATAACGACAGCGACAATCGTTTTGCCGAATTATCCTACAACATCGAACAGGTCAAAGAGGTCGCACCCAAGATTCGTGATTCCGGTTTTAATGGCGTTTTGATTGCCATTACCAATCCAGTTGACGTGATTACTCAGTTGTACCAACAAATTACTGGTTTACCAAAAAAGCACGTCATCGGAACGGGAACACTCCTAGATTCTGCCAGAATGAAGCGTGCCGTTGGTGAAAAGCTAGGGATTGATTCACGCTCGGTGACTGGTTACAACCTTGGCGAGCACGGTAACTCCCAGTTTACCGCATGGTCGACCGTTCGGGCTCTTGACCAACCAATCGAAAAATTAGCCAAAAGTCGTCATCTTGACCTCGACACTTTAGACCAGGAAGCGCGCCACGGCGGTTTTAGAGTAATGCAAGGTAAGGGTTACACCAGTTACGGAGTTGCCAGTGCCGCAGTGCGACTCGCAAATACCGTTCTCGCTGATGCCCGCACCGTTTTACCAGTCTCAAACTACCGTTCCGACTATGGCGTATACTTCTCCTATCCAGTTGTAGTTGGAAGAGACGGCGTAATCGAAGATGTCCCACTTGATTTAACCGATGAAGAGAAAGATAAACTCCAGGCTTCCGCCAACTTTATCAAAAAGAACGTTGAAAAATATAGTTAAAACCAAAACACACCATAACCACTAGTCTTCTAGCAGTTACGGTGTGTTTTAGTACTGTCAGCAATTAAAATCACCACAGCAGACGTAATAATAAAAAAAGCCAATCATAGTGGACTAACTCACCTATGATAATCGCATCCAACTTGCGATGAGAAAAAAGTTAGAGATTTCTTCTCGTTTTTATTATATGGAATAAATAGTTGGATGTCAATTTAAATAAACTCACTAAATCGTGGCACTATAATCGCTCAAATCAATTACTTTATCGTATCTAGCTAAATCCTTCTGACTATAATGGTGAATAATTTCTATCAAGGTTTTATCCGACTTCAATAAAATATTATGAATCTCACTGGCTGTCTTTTGATCTAATGCCGAACTAATTTCGTCCGCCAGAATCACAGGTCGATCCGTGTATAAAGCTCTTGCGATTCCGATCCTTTGCTTTTCACCACCAGATAAATTAATTCCATTACTACCAAGCATAAAATTCATTCCATACTTTTTTACCACATTAGTCAGACCAGCTTTAGAAATAACTTCATTTATATTAGTTTTTGATTTTTTTCCAAAGGTAATGTTGTACAGGAAACTATCGTCAAAAATATACGTATCCTGGCTAATATACCCAAACAAATCTTGAAATTTACGTATGTTATGAAGATTGATCAAACAATTATTAATAGAATATTCTCCATGAGATTGAAATTGATCATTTAAAATTAATTTAAATAAAGAAGACTTCCCCGAACCAGATTCACCAATAATAGCTACCTTTTCACCATTTTGAACGTTAAACGTGAGATTCCTTAAAATCAACTTATTATCAATCGATAAAGTAACGTTGTTCATCGCCAGTTCATAAAAACGTTTTTCACCGTTTAGACTGTCAACTTCAACTGGTTTCATCATACTTTCGACTTTTGATTTAATGTCTTTAGTCGAAATAATCTGATTTCTTAGCTGAATGATATCCATACTTGGCGCTGTAATCGTGTTCGATAATTGAACTATAGCAAAGAAAGTTGCTAATTGAAGATGACCACTAATAACTAATGCAATTCCAAAAACAAACGGAATAACTAGACTAAATATCATCCCAGAAAATTCAACAATCGTGTTGGCATTATTGGTGATGAAATTAAGACTAAAAAGTGATTTTTCAAGTGTATGAGTATCAACTTGATTCTTTTTTGCCGCATTCTGCTCACCATTGTAAATCTGTAAAGTATCTCTACCATCGATTAAATTCTTTATATTATTTAAATAATTTTTACTAGCTGAAGACCATGACATAGAAGCGCTTTTGATACAATTTTGCGTAAAATGAGAAATAACCATGGGCATCAAAGCCCCGATGACAAATAAAAGGGTAATTTCCCAACTTAAGAGTAAAGACGATATGGCTGAAAAAATGATTGAATAGCTATATTTCATGATTTGCAACTCAGAATTAATCCCATTAGTTTCTAACAATTTATAATCATTCGTCAAAAAACTAAGATATTTATCACTACTCTCATGAGAGTAAAGCATATTATTAAACAATTTGGACCTTACATTTTCATTAATTTGTTGCTTAGATTTAGACTCAAAATAATTTCGACAAATCGTAGCGACAAACACAATAATGGCAAACACGGTCGCACTGATAGCGAATTTTGGAACACCATCTAAGTTTCTTTTAGTGGCAAATGAAATCAGAGAACTAATTATGTAAGCAATGATAATATTATCAAAGCTTCCAATCATGGCAGTGATGTTTAACAATATTAAGTTAGCTTTAGATTCGTAACGTAACATGGTGTTGTCCTTCTTTATTATTTATCTCATTTTAAGCTATTCACATAATATAAATAACGCATATAATATCAATAACGAAATTATCATTACTTACTAATACAAGCAGAACGAGGATTAATCTATGGATATTTCTCAAACATTAAAACACGCTCGCATGAAAAATAATTTAACCCAAGATTACGTTGCCAAAAAATTAAATGTGTCTAGAAAAACCGTTTCCAGCTGGGAAACTGGACGTCATTATCCTGATGCCGGAACTTTAGTTGATCTTAGTGACCTTTATCATGTATCAGTTGATAATTTATTAAAAGATAACGTAAAAACTACTAATAATCAGACGGTTTCAAAAAAGCATTTTAATATTTCCACTATTTTTTATTACGCAAACATTTTATTTTTGCTGTTAAGCATAATGAACTTGTTTAGGCCCTTTCATCTTCACTTTGAATGGGTAACTCCATTCTTAGTAATCAACCTTTGTTGTTACATTGTTACTTATCATAACTGGATAACAACCATTAAAAATAAACATAATCTAATGAAAATTGTTCTAGTTTCAATCATCTTCTTTTCAATTACTCTTTTAGTCGGGATGATTTCCATCGAGCCGGGACTATCAACCAAATATGCAATTCCAGATACAATCGGCGTCTTCATCCATATCTTTACAATGACAATTAGCTTTATCGTAGCGTTATATTTTCACTAAAAAGGGAATTACCAACAACTCAGTAATTCCCTTTATCATATTATGAAAGTAAACAATATCCCAGCTACCATCACGTAACAATTAAGTAATTTATATCTACTCTAACGTTACATACGGTTAATACCATTAATAAATCACACAACGACATTTAAACCGAATCGAATCCATAAAAAAATGATTGCCTCACTAGGCAATCATTTTATTTTATATTTATATGAGCAGCCAAGGACTTGAACCTCAATCTCACGAATAAAGAATTCGTTGCTCTAACAAGTTGAGCTAGCCGCTCGCAAGCAAAACTCAATTACATTTACTAGTATAATGCATATTAGCACGTCCGACAACACTTTTTGCAGTCGATTAATGAAAACTTCATAATTTTAATTACTAGTGTCGATGTCGATTAAACTTCCTGATTTGTAGAATTAAGTAGACTAACAACAGAAGGATAACCAGTAATTCAATCGCGCCCATGACCATCTTCATCACATTTACTGGATTGGTCGATTTGTAAACGACGGGGACACTCATGGAACTGTTTGGTAATAAGTCTAATTCATTTTGAGACGCCTGGATGTTAACCGTTCCAACCCTCTCGCCCTTCATAATTGGAGCAAGTGGCGTTTTGAAAACCCTAGAGTGGTTGGTAGAGACAAAGTCTGTCTTTAATTTTTCACCCTGCGGTAACCAGTACGTTTGAGGTGCCGTCAAGCCAATTTTAGTTTTAGGATTTTGTCCGTTAACAACGTTGACGGTTTTATTTTTAATCACGTTGTCACCAATCGTAATTGGTTCCAAGTTTTGACTGATTTGATTGAGCATTAATTGAGTTTGGGTGAAACGCTGCTCCTTGGGTGCTCCCAAAACCACAGTGATGACCCGATCGTTGTTGCTGGTACCGGTTCCCACAAAATTCTCGCCAGCGGTATTACTGGTTCCCGTCTTTAATCCGTCAATCTTGAATGGATTAGTTTGGCCCAGAAGTAAGTTAGTGTTCTTGTGCGTCTTTCCATCCCATTCCAATGTGGTCATTGAGGTAGTCTTTAAGATTTGCGGGTATTGAGTAATTAATTTCTGTGCTAATTGAGCTAATTCCTTAGCTGACATCGTATTCTCAGCGTCATCACTTAGTTTCGGATTCTTTAGCGCGCCTAAATCGTGATTAGCCAATCCACATGCGTTATAGAATTGCCCGTTCTTAATTCCCAATTTTTTGACTTCTTGATTCATCATTTTACCGAAGTCGTGGTTAGGACCTGCCAAATATTCGCCAAGTGCCATGGCAGCACCGTTAGCAGAACAAACCAGACTCGCGTCGTACAGTTGTTTAACCGTGTACAATTGCCCAGCTTTCAACGGAACGTTGGTAAAATCACGTTTCTGACTCAAATTAGCAACCCCAGGGCTAATTTTGACCTTGCTGTCCCACGAGATCTTTTTTGCTTTTATTTGGTTTAACACAATATATGTAGTAATAAGTTTACTAACGGATGCGATCGGCAACTCTTGGTTAGCGTTTTTGCTATAAATGATCTGGCCGCTGGTGGCATCAACGGCAATGGCACTTTTGGCCTTTATGTTAATTTCATTCTGTGAAATGGGCGGCTGTTTGTTACTAGCATTGACCGTACTAGGATTGAAGATCAGCGGCATGATTAAAAACACCAGCGAAAATATTACGCTCAGCGTCAGTAATTGATGTTTTTTACTTTTCAAAATCAAATGACCTCTTTTTATTAAATGATATTTTTTGTAGATAACACTTATACGTCTATTGTACTAAATTAATAAAATAATCAAAATATGCCATTAAAAATAAGCTGACAATCACCATTAGATTGTCAGCTTATTTTATCTTGTTTAAAGCTTTAAACAACAATTTCGAAATATATTCGGGTGATTCAGGATTATTCTTCCTAAGCCACTTATCTAATACATTCCAGTATCCACCAACGAAAAAAGTCATGATGTAATTTGCCCCATTTTCACTCACGTTTACATGCCACGGGAAACTAAATAAAGAATAAACATCCTCAGATTTATCTCTTTTTTTCAACATAATCGGAATAAATAAATCTCTTTGAATTAAAATCCTTACCTTATCTTTTTTAGACCACCAAAAAGCAAAAAAGATATCCAATATATCTTTAAATGACATCTCTTCATTAACTTTTTGCTTCAACATTTCAAAATACTCATTAAACAAATTGTCACAATAATAATTCAGTAAATCCGCCTTATTATCAAAAATACGATAAAAAGTTCGTCGAGCTAATTGGGCTTCTTGAGTAACGTTACTAATCGTAATTTCAGAATAATTCTTGCGTTTTAATAGTTCGAAGAAAGCGTCAACGAGCCACGCTCTTGACCGATCAGTACTCTTACTCATTTTTTATCCTCCTGTCACAAAATAACGAAATATGTATCACTTGTTGAAATAGTATAGACGAAATTTAATCTTCAGTACTATACTAACAGCAATTCAAAAAATGTCACACATGTGACAGCAAGGAGATTGAAAATGAAAATACTTTTAAGCTTTTGGATCTTACCAATTTTATTTATGCTTCACGATTTTGAAGAAATTATTTTCGTTCCAAATTGGGTAAAAAAGAATGTCGTAACCTTATCAAAAATGAAGAATCCATTATTTGGAGCTGCAAAAAATTCAAGTTTATTTTCCGTTGGTGTATTAGAAGAATTTATTATATTAGTTTTAATATCAGTTATTTGTATTATTTCAAATAATTCGATCCTTTATTTATCGTTTTTGTTGATTTACACTTTCCATTTTCTAATTCACTACTCAGCAACAATACGTTTTAAATCTTACACACCTGGCATAGTGTCTGCCATTTTAGAATTACCAATTATGATTTGGATCATAATTAAATATTGGAAATTAAGCAACACATCTTTAATTGTATTTCTTCTTTATTTAATTCCAACTATCTGCTTTGCTCATTTTAATCTTCTAATAATGCATAAATTAATCGATTTTTGTTAAAAAAGATAATAATTAACTTAATTATCGTAATGATTTGTTATAACATTGGATCTAAATTTAATAAAAATAAAAAGCCAATCATCACTGATTAGCTCAATCAAAATATTTCGTTATTCAATATTGATAATTAGTTCCACCACAACATCACATAAACAATAGTGGCAAACGCAAAGAAAATTCCATTAATTACGTACGTTTTCTTGGTTGGATAACACAAGAAATCGATTAAGTTCAGAATTAGGATAATGGGCAATCCAATTATCGTAAAACCACTCACAATGGAATCAATAAACTGTGGCATTTTCATTCCAATCATGATCAAGCCAAGCAGCAACGCGGAAACAACATAGATCAGGTTGATGATAAGCATCCCGACTGATGCGTACTTATTGTATTTAGTTGAACTTGGTTTACCCTTTTTAAACAGAACGTTATAAAACAAAGCGTAAACTACGGCGAACACCACCATTCCGTAGATTAAAATAATCCAAAACATGGCGGGACTAAGGGTGAGGCTGGTCTTAATGTTTATAACCGCAAACAATTCTGGAAAACTACCGAAAACAATCAAAGCCGAAAGCAATGGTGCCAAGATAAACTTACCTAATGACTTAAGAAATCGCATACAGACACTCTTCTTTCAATTAAATTCAATCCTTAGGTAAATTATACTATAAACGAAAAAAATACCAACTAACTCCCATTTGGAATTAGTTGGTATTTTTGACTATTCATTAAATTAATTTCCTTCTAATGTATCCGGAACAGCCATCAATCACCATGACCATGATGACGATCCCCAATAAGATGATCCCCACTCTCGGCCAGTTCCGAGTGTTCAATGCCATAATCATCGGAGCCCCGATTCCGCCAGCACCAACCAAACCAAGGATTGAGGCAGCTCGAACTGAAATTTCAAAGCTGTACAAAGTGTATGAAATCAAAGCCGGCAGGATGGTCGGCCACGTCGATAGTGCGAAAACCTGTGGCTTGCTGCCGCCAGCCGCCACGATGGAATACTCCGAACTGTGATTCATTTCCTCAATGGATTCTGAGAAGAGTTTCCCTAGCATCCCGATGGAGTGAATCCCAAGTGCCATGACTCCGGCAAAACTACCGGGTCCCACTGCTTTAATGAACATAATCGCTAAAACGATTTCGGGGAAAGCTCGAATGGCGGTCAAAAGGAAGGTTCCCACCTTAGACGTTACGTTATACTTACTACTCTTACTATGAGCAGCGAAGAACGCAAACGGAACACTGATGACAGCGGCAATGATGGTTCCTAAAAAGGCAATGGCAAGCGTCATAATCAACTGTGACACCAGGTCTTCACCACTACCGTTGTAGATGTAGGACCAATCAGGGTGAATTAGTCCCATGAAGATGGACTTGGAAACCGTGCCAGCCGATTCCTGAATCTGACTAAATTTCATGTCAGAGAAACACCAGCCATAAATCAAAATGATGATGATTGCCCAAACGATCCAGCTGTAGCGGTCCCATCGTTTTTGTTTTTCGTTAATTTTTGGAAGGGTCACTGTAGTTTCCTCCTCAAGTAATTACTAAGGATGTCAATCACCAGAACCGTTACGAAGGTTGCAAGAATTACAACCGCCGTCTCGGAGTAGTTAAATTCATCGATGGTTTGTTGAAGATACAACCCAAGTCCTCCAGCACCAACGTATCCTAAAACGGTTGATGAACGAACGTTAACTTCTAGGGTATACAGGAAGAAACTACAAAACTGACCCGCAATCTGGGGAATAATCGCTAAGCGAATAATTTGAAGGATGCTGGCACCAGAAGCTTTCATGGCTTCAGCTGGCCCCATATCGACTGTCTCTAACACTTCATAGAACAGTTTAGAAATCATCCCAAACGAGAAGATGGCAAGGGTAATCGTTCCAGTCGTTGGACCAATCCCAAAGATGGCAACTAAGATAGCTGCTAGTAGCAGTGATGGTAACGTTCTGACGATGTCCAGTACGAACCGAGACGTGCCGTGAATAACCTTACTGTGGTCAAGATTCCGAGCGGCCAGAAAAGCGGCGGGAATCGCAAAAACGGTCCCAATCGTGGTTCCAAGGATTGCCATCTGAACGGTCTGAACCAGCGGATCCCAGATAAAACTAAAGTACGACCAGTCCGGGTTACTCATTTGACCAATCAGAACCCCAAACTGGGCGATGTTCGAGATAAACAAGCTGGGATCAACCCCACAAATTTTCATGGAGTAAACGAACAGAATTATCAGAATGGCAATTACGATGATGCCCTTAACGTGATACTTTTTGACAAAGGACATCTTCGGCATGTCGCTAGTGTGCATTAGCTATTGCCTCCTTCGTAAATCGCCTTCAAATCTTCTGGAGTCGAGTCAGCCGCTGGCTTGTCGAACACCAATTTTCCATCCCGAATTCCAATAATTCGGTCCGCAAATTCAAGTGCTAGTTCAACTGAATGTAGGTTCACCAGAACAGTATCGTGATCCTTGACGTTTAAATTCTTCAAATCCTGCATGACCCCGTGACTAGTCTTGGGATCTAGCGAGGCAACTGGTTCGTCAGCCAGAACCAAATCAGGTTCCTGCATCATTGTTCGTGCGATGGCAACCCGTTGCATCTGTCCTCCAGAAAGGGAGTCCGCCCGATCGTATAATTTTTTGAGCATGTTAACGTGGTCCAGTGATCGAACGGCCTTCTCCTTGTCTTCTTTACTGTACAAACCGAGAAGCGTCTTCCAGATTGGATAGTAGCCAACCCTCCCACTTAAGACGTTTTTTTGAACCGTAAGCCGGTTCACTAAGTTGAAACTTTGAAAAATCATTCCAATTTTTCGGCGAAAGTGACGGAGCGCTTTCCCCTTCAATTTAGAAATATCAGTCCCGTTGATGATAATCTTACCGTCACTGATATCTTGCATCCGATTAATGGAACGAAACAGGGTGCTTTTCCCAGCACCCGAGAGTCCAACGACAGCGATGAATTCACCGCGTTTGACGTTAAAACTAATATCATCTAATCCTTTAATACCACTAGGATAAGTTTTGGTAACATGATTAACTTGTAAAATATCCGAATCGCTCAATTTAATCCCTCTCGCTTATTCTTTGGTTTTACTAATCTTGTTAGCTTGGTCCATGTACGAATGAAGTTGCTTAAATTCTGACTTCTTGTACGGAACGTATCCCTCTTCTTGATAAATCTTGAAGATAACGTCGTGACCCTCTTTGGTCTTTGCCATGTTCTCGTAGGCTTTGGCAATCTTCTTCTGCCACGACTCCGACATATCACTTCGACAAGCAACCACGTCGTTTGGAATGGCCTTAGTCGTGTAAATGACCTTGGTATCCTTCATAACGTTCGGATTATCCTTTTGGACTAAAGTTTGAGCACCTTGGAAGGTGAACGCAGCATCGTTATTTTTGTTTAAAACGGACAGCACGGCCTGATCGTAACCATTAATAACGTCGGTCTTGATGCCATCCTTGTTAATATTAATTCCGTGCTTCATAAGCTCAACGACCGGATAAATATAACCCGCCGTTGAATTCGTGGTACCAGTGGCAATCTTTTTGCCCTTTAAATCGTTGATGTTGTTGATACCACTATCTTTTCTGACAACAATTGTGGAATAAAAGTGATCTGATGACTTGTTAGTAAGTTGCAAAGTCTTCGGATCGCGTGCTTGGCGCGTCGCTTGAACGAGGGGAACCACCTTGTAATTCTTTTGCGCTAAGACAAAGTCCCCAGGATTCATTTCAGAAACATCTAATGTCTTTGAACCCATGGCCTGAATAAGTGAATTCCCGTCAGTTGAAACCTTGACCGTAACCGGGATATGAAGCTGTTTTTCTAACTGTTTGGCGAGTGGCTTGGCTTCTGCATTGGCCTGCCCAGCGTTCACTGACGGAGTAAAACCAACCGTCAATTTCTTTGGTTTGTAGTTACTAGACTGTTTCCCACATCCAACTAATCCAACCGACAAAAATGTAATGGCAGCACCTGCTGTGATCCATTTCAAAGCTTGCTTGAGTTTCATTACGAGTCCCTCCCAAAAAATTGTTGTACCAGACAAATTAATCATATCATGATACATACAATTTTCAATAAATATCTTTTAATTGTTCGTATTTTATTTAAATATGCACTCAATATATTCTTTGCTTTCCAATATATTAATTAATTAACGAATATTAATAATCAGTGTAATTAGAGCAAACAAAAAGGACAACACCAATAAGTACGAGTTGTCCTTAAGAAAATTTTGGTAGATAAAATTATTTTCTGTTTCACGTGAAACTATTTTGATGATGATTTCATGCCAAATAATAAAATAATTGACAGATTTATAAATTAGAAATAGAATTGAAGAGTAATAAAAAAGGAAGAGATGTCGTTACCATCTCTTCCCGCGCAGATTTATGTGTTATTTGGGTAAAAAGCTAATCTTTGCGGTTAGCTTTTTTATTATCGCGTATGCCTTAGCACAATTAATGGTCGCACACGAGATAATAAGAGCCACTATTGCTAGTGGTACAATCCCAGTAACCTACTTTCTTCTGTATTCAAGCGACTCACCTCTTCATCATAAGTTATCTGCCCACTTATCGAAGTCATCAATATTTCCAATTTTATTAGTTTTGCCGTTAAGAGCATCATTTCTAGCTTGAATATTTGCTAAAATATCTTTATCATCGCGTACATTGCTTCTAGCTTTTCTTTTCCTTACCATAATTCCATCCCCTTAGATCAATAGTAAGGCATTATGTAAACAATGAAAACATGATATACACATTATTTATTATTAATAATTGAATAAAACTCAAAAAACATCCCCACTTAAAAAAAATGAGGATGTTTTTTCGTATCTTATTTTGTGTAGGTTCTAATCTTTGGTGCTGTGTATGTGGTCATAAATTCATAGATTTCAGACAACGAATCCGAAAAAAGTAACTTTTTGCGATCTTCCACCGTCAAAAATTCTTTTTCGGTCATTTCATCAAACATTTGTTTAAGCGGATCGTAGTATCCCTGAACGTTATACAACACACATGGATCATCATTGTCGCCAATTCGAGCCCATGAAAAAGCTTCAGAAATCTCTTCTAGAGTCCCAGGACCACCTGGAAGTGCGATACAACCATCCGATTGAGTCAACATTTTTTGTTTGCGAATATCCATATTAGGCACTACGTCCAAACTAGTCAGCCCGTCCATGCTGGCCCCACGCTCAACTAACTCTTTTGGCATGATGCCGTGAACTACTCCACCAAGTTCTAAAACTGTCTTGGCAAGCAATCCCATGAGACCAACACCGCCACCACCATAAACTAACGCTAAGTCATGGTTAACCAACCATTTTGCCAATTTTTTGGTGGCTTCTTGGTATGCTGGATCATTGCCAGGAGCCGCACCACAAAATACTGCAACTGATTTCATATTCCGTTCTCCTTTAACTATTTTTATATCTCGTATAATACCACTCTAAACCAGTAGTAACGGGTAATTTAGCAAATTGTTTCATGTGAAACTATCTTAATTTTGTTTATTCATCATAAATACTGGCATCATATTTAAAGGGATGGTCCCTAAATAACTGACTGTAAAACGCGATTTCGGAAAAAGCTCGATTTAATTTTCTTATGTCTACGGCTTCCCCGGGAGCATCTTTTACAAAACTCCCATCGTCAGCAAAATTTTTATCGACCTTTCGAATTAAAGTTGGCTTTGGCAGGGTAAATAGGCCCAGTTGTCCAAGCGTTGGTAACAAAGCCGGATAAGAAGATTGGCCACCTCGAGAATTATTAGAATAGGTAATAATCTTGGCCGGTTTGCCCTTGGCTTCAAACGCCAAAAAGTCGAGCGCATTCTTTAAAACAGCCGGAAACGAATGATTATATTCAGGAACCAAAAAGAGATAACCATCCGCTTTCTTCATGTCATCCACCCATTTTTGTTCATTAGGTTTTAAAATCCGGTTTTGGTTGTCCATTGGCGCAACATCTTCGTAGAAAAAAGGCAAATCGTAGTCCGCCAAACTAATAAAATTGAAATCAGCATTATTAACCCGCTCAAAATCACCTTGTCGATTACGTAAGTACTTAAAGATCCGACGTCCCAGACTGGCCTTTCTTGAACTACTCAAAATAATGTTAATTGTCATTAAACATCACCTCAACCCATTTTCTAATCATTATACCTTTAAAATCAAAATAAAAAACCGAATCAGCTTTATCGCCAATCCGGAAATTTACTTATCAACTATTTCTTGGCTTCTTCTTTCGGACGATCAATTACCTTAACCTTATCGCCACCGATAATTAACTGATCACAAATATTTAAGAACAGACCGTGTTCAACAACTCCGGTGTAGTTCTTCAAGTTGTGAGCTAACTTTTGTAAGTCAGCATCTTCTGGAATTGTAATGTCGATTAGGTAATTTCCTGAGTCAGTTTGAAGAATATCACCGTCATCTCTGAAGCGGAACTCTGGTTTGTATCCGGCTTCATTTAAGTATCGGAAGACACCCATTCCACCGAACGGAATGACTTCAACTGGCAACTTCTGCCCAGCTAAGGTCTTGTGATACTTGGTCGAATCAACGATCCAAACGTTCTTGTCTGACATGGTTGCGACCAATTTCTCAAAGAGTAAGGCAGCTCCGCCACCCTTGATTCCGTTGAGCTTGTCGTCAACGGCGTCGGCGCCATCAACCGTTAAGTCCACCCGATCAATGGTGTTAACGTCAAGCATTGGCATTCCAAGACTTTCGGCTAATTTCTCGGTGCCAACTGAAGTGGCGACGCATTGAACGTCTAAGCCCTCTTTTTTGATTCGTTCGTTAATGGCTTTGACGAAGTAGGCAGCCGTACTACCAGATCCAAGTCCTAACACAATGTGATTTGGAACTCGAGCAGCGGCGTATTCAGCAGCTTGTTTCTTCTCTTTTTCGATCACTTCTTTAGTCTTGGAAGTCTTACTGATGACATCCAAGACATCTTTTTCATAAGGAATGGAGTTCTGTGCTCCAGCCACTTGAACCGTCAGTGATGAGGCGTGGTTAGCGTACAACATCGCATCTTTGATGTTAGCATTGTTTAAATCCAAACGTGATGCCAAGGCTCCGATGAAAGTATCACCAGCAGCGGTTGTGTCAACAGCTTTGACCTTAAAGGCTGGAATGAAAGCATGACTTGCTGGAGTAGCATAGAATGAACCCTTGTCCCCAACGGTGATGATCACCATTCTAATGCCTAGTTTAAAGAAGTACTCCGCGTTCTTCATCATGGAATCGTCGTCAATCACCTTAATCCCAGTGAGGGCCTCTGCTTCCGTTTCGTTAGGGGTAATAATATCAGTCAATTGGAGTAATTCTTCTGGTAACTTCTTAGCAGGGGCTGGGTTCAAAATGGTCTGAACCTCATTTTTCTTCGCAATCTTAAATGCTTCGATAATCGTTGGTACTGGAATTTCTAGTTGTGCAATCGCACGGTCCGCATTCTTAATGGCGTCTTCGTGTTGGTCAACGTCCTCCGGTGTCATGGCCATGTTGGCTCCACCATAGACATAGATCGAGTTTTGACCAGTACTATCAACGGTAATGTAGGCCTGCCCAGTTTGTTGCGCTTTAGTAGTAATCACGGAATCAAGGTTCATCCCGTCCTTTTTAAATCCTTCAATCATGAACTTAGCGTCTTCGTCATCACCTAACTTAGTGATAAAAGTCGTATCGGCACCAGATCTTGCCGCAGCAATTGCCTGATTGGCACCCTTTCCGCCACCATGAGATTCTTGGTGGTTTTTCACCGCTAAGGTTTCACCAGGTAACGCATACTTATCAACGTTTAGAACTTTATCAACGTTGGTAGATCCAATCACAACAACTTTTTTACTCATTTTACTGCCTCCCTATTTGCAACCGCTTTCATTATGTATATCATATCATTGCGGGAAATAGTTGTATATAGATTTAGCTAAAATGATGTTTTTTAAACTTGTTTTCAATAGCAAGTTTATAAACATAGGAATTTTCACTCATTTAGCCACTTCAACCCTTCATCAGGATTATCAAACTTCTTATAATCATTACTTTTAATTGCTTTAGTTAAACGTTCATTTGGAGCATCAAATTGTTTTTTTGTTTCAGCATCTACTTTAAAACGAATTTGTGAATTACTAATAAACATCATGATTAATCCTCCTTATTTTTAAGGTACCATAAATGTCAATTGACACAAAAAAAGAGACACCCGCAGGCATCCCTTTAAACAATTTAATTAATTATTTCTTTGATTCGTCCAAAGCCTTTTTAGCTAATACGAAATCACCAAAAGTAGCGGAACCGTTGTGTGGTACGACTGGACGACTAATGTATTCATCAAGTGGACCAACGTCAAGATAGTTATCAAACAACAGATTGAATTGGTCTCTAACCTTTTGCACAAATTGAGGGGTACATACACCTCCACCAAGCACAATTTGGTCAGGACGGAAGTTAACCGTTAAACTGATAACCCCTTGGGCAATGTAGTATGCAATGATGTTCCAAACTGGATCATCTGGTGGGGTATCTTGACCTTTAATGTTGTTTCGAGCTTCAAAAGTCGGACCAGATGCAACCCCTTCAAGACAGTCACCATGATAAGGACAAATTCCAGGAAAGTTCATGTCATCTTGGTGTCTCTTAACTCGAATGTGACCAAATTCAGGAGTTCCACGAACCCCTAAGAATTCATCTTTGATGACGGTTCCAGCACCAATCCCAGTTCCATCAGTGATGTAACTAACGGCTTCAATATTTTTATTAGCCTGTTTACGTTTGATGTATTCACCGTAAGCTGAACCGTTAACGTCGGTCGTCCAGTAAATCGGAACCCCAAATTCACGTTTCATGGTTCCAACAAAGTTGACGTTACTCCAACCCTTTTTAGGGGTTTTAATAATCCAACCGTATTTGTCAGAGTCTTTTCGAACGTCGATTGGTCCAAATGATGCAATCCCAAATGCATCAATGTGATCAAACTTCTTAAAGTACTCAACGACCTTTGCTAACGTTTCTTCTGGTGTCGTAGTTGGAATGTGAACACTATCAACAATATTGAAATCGTCATCACCAACCGCACAAACGAACTTTGTTCCACCTGCTTCAATACTTCCATATCGCATAAAAATGATCCCCTTTGCCATTTTTTTGTATCGTTTATTGTTAATAGTATAAAGCGCTTACATATTGATTGCAATAGTTTACTACAAAAATTGTTAAAAACTTAACTTAGAAATAACAAAAAGCCGGACTATTCACGTAGTCCAGCTTGATCTTATTTTTTCTTCGCAATTTTTCCCTGCTGAATGTAAACGGAGAGAATGGCAATGTCAGATGGATTAACCCCACTGATTCGGGCGGCCTGTGCGATCGTCTCCGGTTGGATTTTCTCCAATTTTTGGCGACCCTCAGTTGCGATCCCATCAATTACGAAGTAATCAATCTTATCAGGAATCTTTTTGGATTCCATCTTCTTCATGCGGGCGACCTTATCTTCTTCTTTTTTGATGTAGCCAGCGTACTTCGTTCTAATTTCGACCTGTTCCACCACTTCTGGATCCAGTTTTTTTGCTGGAGCGGGAATAAAATCAAGTAACTTTTCGTAATTTACGTACGGTCGACGTAAGAACTGGGCTGCGATGATGCCGTCTTTTAACGGTTTATCACCCTGAGCTTCAACGAACTGGTTGACCTTTTCACTTGGTTTAATCCGTACGGTGTTCAAACGCTTGATTTCATCCTCAACGGCATTACGTTTTTCAACAAACTTGTCATAACGTTCATCTGAAATCAGACCCAACTGGTGACCAATTGGTGTCAGCCGCATATCAGCATTGTCGTTTCTAAGCAGGAGTCGATATTCAGCCCGACTCGTCAGAAGTCGGTACGGTTCGTTGGTTCCTTTTGTAACCAGGTCATCGATTAGAACGCCAATGTATCCCTGGTCCCGCTGCAAAATCAACGGGTCTTTCCCTTGAATCTTAAGGGCAGCGTTAATTCCAGCGATCAAGCCTTGTCCCGCGGCCTCTTCGTATCCCGAGGTTCCGTTGGTTTGACCCGCGCTAAATAATCCACTAACTTTCTTGGTTTCAAGCGTTGGCTTCAATTGATATGGAGAGATAATGTCATACTCAATCGCATAACCGGGACGCATCATCTTAGCGTCCTCGAGACCCTTCACGGAGTGCAGCATCTGTTGCTGGACTTCTTCTGGAAGGGAGGTCGACATCCCATCGACGTACCACTCTTCGTTGTGACGTCCTTCCGGTTCCAAGAAGACCTGATGGCGCTTTTTGTCCGCAAAACGAACGACCTTGTCCTCAATTGATGGACAGTAACGGGGACCAACCCCTTCGATGACCCCAGTAAACATCGGGGCGCGATCCAAATTATCCTTGATAATCTGATGGGTTTCTTCATTAGTGTACGTCAACCAGCACGAAATTTGCTTTGAAACCGGTAAATAATCGGCATACGGAGTGGTGTAACTGAAATGATGGGGCGTTTCGTCGCCCGGTTGCTCCTCCGCTTCATCGTAGTGAATGGTATCACCGTTGACACGCGGTGGCGTTCCCGTCTTAAATCGTCTTAGTTCAAAGCCCAAATCTTCCAGGTTTTCTGAAAGATGAATGGCTGGAATTGAGTTGTTTGGGCCCGAGGAATACATCAGTTCACCAATAATGATCTTACCACGAGCGGCCGTCCCGGCACAGATGACCACGGCTTTGGAGTGATATTTGGCACCCGTATTGGTAACCACACCCTCAACCTGACCGTCTTTCACGATCAGACGTTCTACGATTCCCTGGCGGAGCGTCAAATTGGGCTCTTTTTCCAGGGTGTTTTTCATTTCATGGTGGTAGGCGTGCTTATCAGCCTGAGCTCTTAAGGCTCTAACGGCGGGACCTTTCCCGGTGTTTAACATCCGCATCTGAATGTAGGTCTTGTCGATGTTTTTCCCCATCTCACCACCAAGGGCGTCGATTTCTCTTACGACCGTTCCCTTAGCGGGGCCACCAACCGACGGATTACATGGCATAAACGCCACCATATCAAGATTAATTGTCACAAGCAGTGTTTTTTGACCCATGCGGGCAGCGGCCAGTGCAGCTTCACAGCCAGCGTGGCCGGCTCCAACGACGATGACGTCGTAATCGCCACCATTGTAAGTCTGCTTCACTTCTTGCTGTATCATTTTATTCATTTAAAAACCTCCATTGAGTCAAAGTCTTATTTCCCCAAACAGAACTGACTAAATAATTGATCCAGTAATTCGCCATCGTAACTATCACCGGTGATTTCACCCAGTAAATCCCAAGCGTTCGTCATGTCAATTTGAACTAAATCAACGGGCATCCCGTTATTTAACCCATTTTCAACGGACTGAAGGGCATCACTGGCCTGTTGTAAGAGACTAATATGCCTGGCATTGGTGACCATAACGTCATTTTGAGAACTCTTAATGCCACCAGTAAAGAACATCTTCGAAATCGTATCCTCTAAGGATTTGGTTCCGTTATCCTTTACGGCTTGGGTCTTAATCACGTTATCAGCATGATAGCGGTTCTTTAACTCATCAACATCAATTTTTTCTCGCAAATCTGTTTTATTCAATAGAATAATTCGTTTACTGTGTTGCGTTAAATCCAAGAGTTCACGATCTTCATCGGTTAGCGGCTCACTAGCATTTAACACTAATAAGACTAAGTCAGCCTGCTTAATCGCTTTTCTGGAACGATCGACTCCAATCTTTTCAACTTTATCGTTAGTATCACGAATCCCAGCGGTATCAACTAGGTGCAAGGGAACGCCAGAAACGTTCACGTATTCGTCTAAAACATCCCGCGTGGTTCCCGGCACGTCGGTTACAATCGCCTTTTCTTCGTGTAAGAGACGGTTCAATAAACTCGACTTACCCACGTTGGGCCGTCCAATGATAGCGGTGTTTAAACCGTCTCGTAAGACTTTTCCTTGTTTAGCCGTCTTTAGCAATTGGTCAATCTGCGCTTTTAGTTCCTTGGACTTATCCATTAAAAGCTTCGATGTCATCGTCTCCACGTCATCGTACTCCGGGTAGTCAATGTTGACTTCGACCTGAGCCAGCACGTCTAAGATGTCTTGACGCAGGTGCTTAATTAAATGAGAAAGGTTCCCATCGAGCTGATTTAAAGCTGCTTTCATCGATTCGTCAGTCTTCGCTTCAATCAGATCCATCACGGCTTCCGATTGTGAAAGGTCCAGACGTCCGTTTAAAAAGGCTCGCTTAGTGAATTCACCCGGCTCCGCCATTCTGGCACCGTTACTTAGGACCAACTGCAAAATCTTGTTGGTTGCCACAATACCACCGTGACAGTTAATCTCAATAATATCTTCCTTGGTATACGTCTTGGGTGCTCTCATGACCGAGACCATCACTTCATCAACTTCACTGTTGTGGTCTGCTGGATCAACAATGTGACCATAGTTAATCGTGTTCGATGCCACCTTTTCGAGGTTCTTGCCTCGATAAATTTTTTCAGCCACCTTCATTGCATCCGATCCACTAACCCGAACAATCGAAATGCCACCTTCACCAGGTGGGGTCGAAATTGCCGCAATGGTATCGTAATCAGTCGTTGTCAGTGCCATTTTGAAAACTCCTTTCTCATTTTTAATCGCATAAAAAAAGTACTTAAGCCACGCCCGTTGCGTGGATAAAGTACTTTCACTACTTTACCTATTCGAATTTACAATCCTACACATAATAGGACGAAAGTTTTATTTTGTCAATCATTTTACCGTGGAGCTACCACGATTGAACGATGGGGTTCCCGTCCTGCCGAATATGTCATCACGTAGGGGTTATCTTCCAGCGTCACGTGAATCTGTTTGCGCTCAAAAGATGGCATCGGGTCCAAATAGACCGGCTTGCCAGTGACGGAAACCTCTCTGGCGGTTCGCTCAGCTAGACTAGTAAGGATCTGAAGGCGACGACTACGATAATTAGCCGTATCCAGTTCGACTTCAAGGTAGCTAATCCCCATGTTATTTAGATAAATCCCACTTAACTCCTGTAAGGCATTGATGGTCCGACCGTGTTTGCCAATCAAAAGCCCCTCTTTGGGCGTATCAAAGTTAATGATCACGTGCCGATTGTTGGGCATCTCATAACTTAGTTCGGCCTCAATCCCCATCTGATCAGTAATTGCTTGTAAATATTTAATTAGTCCACTAATAGCTTCAACGTTTCTAGCGTGACGATCCTCAGTTTGAACCGGATTAGCAACCGCCGTGCTCGCTTCTCTTTTAATTTTTAACTTGCCACCTGCTGGTTTTGGGTCTGGAGCAGATGATTTCAATTCCATTTCAACTTCTGCGGGATGTTTAAAAAGTCCGAAAAATCCCTTACTTGCGGTTTTAATAACTTTAATTTCAACATTATTTCGATTAGTATCAAGTGATTTTAAGCCATTTTTAACGGCTTCTTCGATGGTGGCTCCGGTGTATTTCGTCATTATTGTTCTCCTATTTTTGTAAACGTCTAACGCTATTAATCTTAGCACAAATTAAATAGCTGTTGGAATAGGATTTTAGAGATGTAATATTACATTTGTCACAAAAATAAAAAAAGCAGACCAACGTCTGCTTTTTGTTTAGTAATCTATTTGTGATGTTTACTCTGCTTGGCCTTTCGAATGGCCTTTTTAACGGCGCGATCGTGTTGACGCTTTTCACGTTCTTTTTCTTCACGTTCACGATTAATCTTCCAAGGGTTCTGAATCAATAACGTTTGAACTACTTGGAACGCGTTGGTTACCACCCAGTATAGTGACAAAGCTGATGGCACGTTTAACGCGGTGAAGAAGATAATGATTGGCATCCCAATCGTCATCATCGTGGTCATTCCGTTTGATTCGGGTTGACCCTTCATTGACAACCACGAACTAAGGAACGTGAACACGGCGGCCAAAACTGGCAGAATGTAGTACGGATCTGGAGTTCCCAGCTGTAACCACAAGAAGTGACCAGTTCGAAGAATGTGAGTTCGCCAGATGGCTTGATACAAGGCGAAGATCACTGGCAACTGGACTACCATTGGCAAACAGCCGGCCCATGGATTAATTCCTGCTTCCTTATAGAGCTTTTGCTGCTCGGTCTGCAGTTTTTCCATGGTCTCTGAATCTTTACTGGAGTACTTCTTTTGCAGGGCCTTCAATTGGGGCTGAATTTCCTGAGTCTTCTTCATACTCTTGGTCTGATACATCATTAACGGAAGAAGAATAATTCTAACCAGAATGGTGAAGAGGATAATTCCAATTCCATAGTTATCGCCAAAGAACTTTGATAACCAAATAATCACTCTTGAGAAATTCAAGACAACTAAGCCATCCCAAATTCCTTTACTATGACTAGTAATTGGGGCGTTACTACATGCCGTAAGCACCAGACCAATACTGGCAATTGCAAGTGTAGTAGCGATTCGTTTAAGTTTTTTCAATTTTATTCCTCGCTATAATCAGAATCTAGTAAATGAGCTAACTTTAAAACATGAATTAGACTTGCCTTAACGTCTTTTTGTGACATCGCATCCGCTCTCGGTCTCGCAATGATTAAAAAATCAACGTCCGTTTTTAGGTCTGGCTTTAATTCGGTGATCGACTGGCGAATTCTACGTTTAACCCAGTTGCGATGCACGGCATTTCCAATCTTCTTTCCAACGGAAATCCCGATGCGGAAATGTTTTTGTCCCGGCTTTTCCAGTTGATACACGACAAATTGTCGATTAGCAACTGAATCATGTTTTTCGAAAACCTTTTGAAAGTCAGCTTCTTTTTTGACACGGTACGATTTTCTCATGAATAATCTCCAAGTATTTTCAAAAAATAATGAAAAAGACCACTGAATGGTCAGTGGCCTATGCCGATAATACTTTTCTACCTTTTTGACGTCGATGTGCTAACACTTTGCGACCTTTGCCAGTGCTCATACGTTTTCTAAATCCGTGAACGCGGTTTCTACGACGTTTCTTTGGTTGGTAAGTTCTTTTCATTACTAACCCTCCTTACTAATTAATCGCCTATATTAAATTGTTTATTCAATAGCTTTTCTAACTTATAGTATCACAAATCGACCAATCTTCAAATAGAGATTTTAAATTCATAGGTAACACTCCGTTCGATTCAAAAAAGTTTCATAAAATTTACTTGTGGATTATTGTGGATAACTCATCCCGTAATTAACACGAATTCAACACGTTTTTAAACAAAAACACAGCATGTTAACAACGTTAACCACAATCTGTGGATAAAATCAATAATCACGCTGACATCCCCGTCACATTAATAATTAGTTGTCCACATTTTCGTGTTAATTAACTAAAATATTCGCGTGATTTTGATATTTATTAACAGTACTGTGGATAAACAGTAAACAGGGTGTGAAACATTTGTCCACACCATGTTTTTTCTGTGGAAAACTTTTTTTAAAAATGATATTATACATTCATAATTTAAACACAAGGAGTCACTCTCAATGGATCAAAACGAATTATGGAACAAAATTAAAAGTAAATTTAAAGCGGATCCGAAATTTGAGGGAACGACATATGATACATGGATCGCCACCGTGAACCCAATCTCATATGATGGCGATACCCTAACACTCGAATTACCATCCTCGCTTCACCGTGACTACTGGGAGAAAATGCTTAAAAGTCAGCTGGTTGAGTACGCTTATGCCATTACTTACAAGAACATTTCACCAAAATTTGTTCTAGAAGAAGAATTAAAAAAGAAGCAAACCCCAGCTCCTACACCGGAAGATGAGAACGAAAAATCATATAGTTACACCGACACGCACTTGGAGCCCAATTACACCTTTGAAACCTTCGTGATTGGACAGGGTAACAAGATGGCTCAGGCCGCAGCGTTAGCGGTCAGTGAGTCACCCGGAAAATTGTACAATCCACTCTTCTTATATGGTGGAGTTGGTCTAGGTAAGACCCACTTGATGCACGCGATTGGCAACAACATTATCAAACACGACCCGAGTCAGCGGGTGATGTACGTTACAAGTGAGAAATTCGCCAACGACTTTATCGGTGCCATCCAAAACAATAAGATGGATGATTTCAGAAACGTTTACCGAAACGTCGACGTCCTCTTAGTTGATGACATCCAGTTTTTTGGTAATAAAGAAGGAACTCAGGATGAGTTTTTTAACACCTTTCAAGCGTTATATTCCAATCACAAGCAGATTGTGCTAACGTCTGACCGTTTGCCAAACGAAGTGCCAAAACTAAAAGACCGGTTGGTCTCCCGGTTTGCGTGGGGACTATCCGTTGACATTACTGCTCCCGATTTAGAGACACGAACCGCTATCCTTAGGGCCAAGGCCAAAGCTGACAACATGAACATTCCAGCGGACGCATTAGGCTACATTGCGAGTCAAATTGAGTCTAACGTTAGAGAACTGGAGGGGGCGTTATCAAGGGTTCAGGCTTTTTCCAAACTCAATAACGCCCCCATTGATACTGAACTAGTGGCAAACGCCCTAAGGCCGCTGAAGTTGGCCAAGGCGCGCTCGGCTCTGACCGTGTCAGACATTATCTCGAAAGTCGCCTCTTACTATCACATTAGTGTAAAGGAAATTAAGGGCACCAAACGGGTCAAGGCCATCGTGGTTCCTAGACAGGTTGCCATGTACCTGTCACGTGAAATGACCGACAATTCGCTTCCAAAAATTGGCGACGAATTCGGTGGTAAGGATCACACTACCGTCATTCACGCCTACGACAAGATTAGTAAAATGGCCGCAAACGATTCTGATCTGAGTAAGCAAATCTCAGACATCAAGACGGAACTCCAGCACTAAGCGTTGCTCGGTTTAAAAATGTTATAATAACGGGTGTGGATAAACGGGAATTTAACCGTTGATTTACCCACAAAGTTATCCACAGTTGATAACTTTTATTCCGTAACTAATCATTGAGTTATCCACAGTATTAACAGTGCCTACTGCTTCTACTGTTTTTTATCTTTTTAATTAAGTAAATAAACATGCACCACATTTTGAGGGGGAAATTTGGCAATGAAATTCGTAATTAACCGTAATGCTTTCATCAAAGCACTAAATACCGTATCAAGAGCAATCTCATCAAAAACGACCATTCCAATTTTGACGGGTTTAAAATTAGACGTATCAGAAAGTGACATTCTACTAACTGGTAGTAACGCTGACGTTTCAATTCAAACTAGCATTCAAGCTTCTAATCCAGATAATGAACTCACGATTAACTCAACTGGTAGCATTGTCTTACCAGCTCGTTTTTTTAGTGAGATCGTTAAAAAGTTACCCGACAAAACCATGTCATTAGAAGTTGGTGACAATTTTCAGACCACGATTAAGTCAGGCAACTCAGAATTTACGATCAACGGTCTTGATGCGAACGGTTACCCACATCTACCTGAAATTGATTCCGAGAATACGGTTGATTTAGCGGCTGATATTTTCAGACAGGTTATCGGACAGACGGTCATTGCGGTTTCAAAACAGGAAAGTCGGCCAATCTTGACTGGGGTGCACTTCACGCTTGCTAACAATAAGTTGCTTGCGGTTGCAACCGACAGTCACCGTTTAAGCCAACGAAGAGTTAGTCTTCCAGCTGATGACGACGGTAAGTTTGACGTGGTCATCCCAGGTGACAGTTTAAAAGAACTCTCACACATGCTTGACGGAATCGATCAAAACATCCAGATGAACCTGTCAGAGAATCAGGTCCTCTTTACCCTCGGCGACACCCGGTTCTACTCACGTTTACTTGAGGGCAATTATCCGGATACTTCGCGTCTGATTCCAAAGACCTCAAGTACCAAGATGGAGTTTGCGGCCGGTGACTTGCTCGCCGCAATCGAGCGGGCTTCGCTGTTGTCACATGAATCACGAAATAACGTCATTAAGTTGACGATTAAACCAACCGACCAAGTTGTTACCATTTCGGGGAATTCTCCTGACGTTGGAACCGTTGAAGAGGATTTAAAGCCAAAGACTTCAGAGGGCGATGACCTTGAAATTTCGTTTAACCCCGATTACATGAAGGAAGCTCTCAGAGTTTTTGGGCAAACTGACATTGAGATTGCGTTTACTTCAGCTCTTCGTCCGTTCACGCTGGTTCCAACCGAAAATAAAGAAGATTTCATCCAATTGATTACCCCAGTTCGAACCTTTTAATTAAGAATGATTATTAACGACCTTCATTTTGAGGTCGTTTTTTTTATGTCTTTAAAATGAAACCAAATTATATTTACCAAAGACCTCAAAATATTAAAAAAGCTCATATTTCCATTTATTTACGAATATGAGCTTTTTAGATCATTTGAGGCATTTTTGTCTAGAAATGCGTACACGCGCATAAAACGCATAAAATCGCCCGATTTATGTACTTTTACCAAATTTTAGCGTATAATAGAAATAGATTGAAAGTGGGTGAATTCATGAAAAAAGACATTTTCATAACGACTCCGTACATAACTTTAGGGCAACTCTTAAAAGAAGAGAACATTGTTGAATCAGGTGGCAAAGCGAAGTGGTACCTAAAGGAAAATATGGTGTATCTAAACGATGAGCCTGAGAATCGACGTGGCAAGAAACTCTACCAGGGTGATACGGTCTCAATTCCAGACGTAGGGATGTTTTTTATTAAGACAAAGTAGGGTTAAGCATGCAGCTAGAAGAATTGAAATTACGCAATTTTCGTAATTATAAAGATGCTGACGTTCATTTCTCAGATGGAGTGAACGTGTTACTTGGACAAAACGCCCAGGGCAAAACCAATCTACTTGAAGCAATTTACGCTCTCGCACTTACCAAAAGTCATCGGACCACTACCAATCGTGATTTGATTAATTGGGAAGAACACCATGCGCAATTGTGGGGTCGAGTTAAAAAGAACCATACCACCACTGAACTAGAGCTTGATTTTGGTAAAAATGGCAAGCGAGCTAAGGTCAATCACATTGAGCAGCCCAAGCTATCGTCTTACGTCGGGCAGCTGAACGTGATTTTGTTTGCTCCCGAAGATTTGTCGATTGTAAAGGGTTCGCCTCAGATTAGAAGGCACTTTATGGACATGGAGTTTGGCCAGATGAGTAATCGCTATTTATACAACATGACCCAGTACCGTCGAATTTTGAAACAACGAAACGCTTATTTACGTGAACTATTACTTCACAAACAGAGTGATCTGGTCTACCTGGATGTATTGTCAGACCAGCTTTCAGCGTATGCGGCCGAGATTATTTTTCAACGCATCCAACTGATTGCCAAATTACAGAAATGGTCTTCGGCCATCCATTACGAAATTTCACAACAAAAGGAAACGTTGCGATTTAAGTACGTCACCGCGCTAAAAAAGGCCGATTTAACGTCAGTGGAACGAATCTATCAGAGTCTGCTGGCTAAATTTAAGGCCAATCGAGATAAAGAAGTGAGGCAAGGAACGACGATCTTTGGGCCGCATCGTGACGATTTACACTTCATGGTTAACGGCAAGGATGTCTCCACTTTTGGCTCGCAGGGTCAACAGCGGACGGCGGCATTATCCACGAAGTTGGCCGAGATCGATTTAATGAAAGAAGAAACCGGTGAATACCCGGTTTTACTACTTGATGATGTTTTGTCTGAACTTGATGAAAGTCGACAGACCCACTTGTTGACTGCCATTCAGGATCGGGTTCAAACCTTTCTAACCACCACAAGTATGAGTGGGGTCGCATCTGATTTAATCAACAATCCCAAGACTTTTCACATTGAAAAGGGAGTCATTGTATCCGAGTAACGTAGTTGAGGAGGAATTGTAGTGACTGATCAAGAAAAAGAAGCAAAAAGAGAACGGGCCGGGGAGTACGACGCTAGTCAAATCCAAGTCCTAAAGGGACTAGAAGCGGTCAGAAAGCGTCCCGGAATGTACATTGGAGCCACTAACGAACAGGGACTCCATCACTTAGTTTGGGAAATTATCGATAACGGAATTGACGAAGCGTTGGCGGGTTTTGCTGACGAAATCAACGTTACCGTGGAAAAAGATAACAGTATTACGGTCGTTGATAACGGTCGGGGGATTCCCGTGGATACCCAAAAAGATACCGGTAAGTCGGCACTAGAGACCGTCTTCACTATCCTCCACGCTGGTGGTAAATTCGGCGGTGGCGGATACAAAGTGTCCGGTGGACTTCACGGAGTCGGAGCCTCAGTGGTAAACGCCTTGTCAAAGGAACTAGACGTTGTTGTTACTAAGGGTGGCAAGCGGTACTACATGGACTTTGAAAGGGGTCACGTCAAGACGCCAATGAAAGTCATTGGGGACGCACCCAGGGATGCTCACGGAACTAAGGTTCACTTTGTTCCCGATCCAGACATCTTTACCGAGACCACGACCTTTAACATGAAGACTTTGACCACGCGTGTCAGAGAACTGGCCTTTTTAAACAAGGGGTTAAGAATCACAATTAGAGACGATCGCCCCGAAAAGCCCGTGGAACACGATTTCTTCTACGAAGGTGGAATTCGGCATTACGTTGAATTCCTCGATCGGGGTCGCACTCCAATCTTCAAGGATCCCATCTACATTGAGGGTCAGGAAAATGGCATCACGGTCGAAGTTTCAATTCAGTACACTAATGATTATCACAGCACCCTTTTGACGTTTACTAATAACATCAATACCTATGAGGGTGGAACCCACGAAGAAGGGTTTAAGCAGGCTTTAACCCGAATTATCAATAACTACGGGAGAAACAACAATTTAATTAAGGATAGCGAGCCAAACCTTTCTGGTGACGATGTTCGAGAAGGAATGACCGCGGTCGTTTCGGTTAAGCATCCCGATCCTCAATTTGAGGGTCAGACCAAGACCAAACTTGGTAACTCTGATGCGAGAACCGCTACGAACCACATTTTCGGTCAGGAATTTTCCAAGTTCATGATGGAACATCCCCAAATTGCCGAACAGATTGTTGAAAAGGGTTCCGTAGCTTCTAAAGCGCGAGCCGCCGCTAAAAGAGCTCGAGAAGTAACCAGAAAACGAAGCGGACTTGAAATCAACAGTTTACCCGGGAAGTTGGCTAACAACACCAGTAAGGACCCGAAAGTCTCCGAATTGTTTATCGTCGAAGGTGATTCGGCTGGTGGTTCTGCTAAACAGGGTCGTTCTAGACTGACGCAGGCCATCCTGCCAATTCGTGGCAAGATTTTAAACGTTGAAAAGGCCACGATGGAAAAAATTCTGGCTAACGAAGAAATTCGTTCTTTGTTTACCGCGATGGGGACTGGCTTTGGTAGTGACTTTGACATTAGTAAGGTTAACTACCACAAGTTAATCATCATGACCGATGCCGATGTTGATGGAGCCCACATTCAGATTTTGCTTCTAACCTTAATTTATAACTACATGCGTCCAATGATTGATGCTGGATACGTCTACATTGCCCAGCCACCGTTGTACCGAGTTCGTCAGGGAAACAAATTCCAACGATACGTTGATTCTGATGAGGAACTTCAGGAGTTGTTAGCTCAACTTCCGGCTTCACCAAAACCACAAATTCAACGATACAAAGGTTTAGGCGAAATGGATGCCTCGCAGTTGTGGGACACCACCATGAATCCAGATCATCGTCGGCTTCTAAGGGTTACTTCGGATGATGCTTCGGCTGCTCAAGAAGCCTTCACCATGTTAATGGGTGAAAAGGTGGCTCCAAGACGGAAGTTTATTGAAGACAACGCAACCTTTGTTGAAAACCTGGATGTATAAATTGTTTCACGTGAAACAATTAGGTTAATTGACTGATTTAACAAGGAATGGAGGCAAAATCTCTTGGCAAATGAAGAAAATAATAAACCAAGTCGAGTTCAAAACATTGAATTATCGAAGAAGATGAGATCATCATTCTTGGATTATGCAATGAGTGTGATTGTGTCCCGTGCTCTTCCTGACGTTCGTGACGGTTTGAAACCGGTTCATCGTCGAATTCTGTACGATATGCACGAACTAGGAGTTACACCGGATAAGCCTTACAAGAAATCCGCGCGAATTGTTGGGGATGTTCTAGGAAAATTCCATCCTCACGGTGACAGTTCCGTGTATGAGGCCATGGTTCGAATGGCGCAGGAATTTAGTTATCGTTACATGTTAGTTGACGGACACGGAAACTTTGGTTCCGTCGACGGTGATGGTGCCGCTGCCATGCGTTACACCGAGGTACGACTCTCTAAGATTGCGATGGAAATGTTGCGAGACATCAACAAGGACACCGTTGATTTTCAGCCCAACTACGATGGCACCGAACGTGAACCGGTGGTCTTACCGGCCAGAATTCCGAACCTCCTTTTAAACGGAGCTTCTGGGATTGCGGTTGGAATGGCCACTAACATTCCACCTCACAATTTAAGCGAAGTAATTAGTGCAATTCACATTTTGATGAGAAATCCGGACGCCACCACCAATGATCTGATGGAAGCTCTTCCTGGACCTGACTTCCCAACTGGGGGAGTGGTCATGGGCAAATCTGGAATCAGAAAGGCCTACGAAACGGGCCGTGGTAGTATCATCGTTCGGGCTAAGGTTGACATTGAGGAACAAAAAAACGGCAAGCAGCGCATTATTGCGACTGAATTACCGTACATGGTCAATAAGGCCAAGTTAATCGAACGGATTGCTGAACTAGTAAGGGACAAACGAATTGAGGGCATTACCGCCATTAACGATGAGTCCGATAAGGATGGAATGCGGGTTGTGATTGATGTTAAACGGGATGCTTCAGCCGAAGTTATCTTGAACAATCTGTACAAGTTAACCCTGATGCAAACCTCCTTTAGTTTCAACATGCTAGCCATCGTTGATGGTGCGCCGAAAGTCTTGAGTCTGAAACAAATTTTGCAGTACTACCTGGAGTACCAGGTGGAAGTTATTACTAGAAGAACAAAGTTTGACTTACGTAAGGCTCAAGCCCGAGCTCACATTCTGGAAGGGTTACTGGTTGCTCTTGACAACATTGACGCCGTCATCAAGATTATTCGTAATTCCGCGACTGGCGATATCGCCAAAAACGAACTGATTAGTAATTTTGATTTAGACGACAAGCAAGCCCAAGCGATCTTAGACATGCGCCTGGTTCGATTAACTGGACTGGAACGTGGCAAGATTACCGACGAGCACAACAAATTACTGGCTAACATTAAAGATTACAAAGACATTTTAAACAGTCGAGATCGGATCAACGGCATCATTTACGATGAACTCCTTGAGATTCAGAAGAAGTTTGGTGACAAACGGCGGACCGAATTACTGGTTGGCGAAATCACCAGTATTGAAGACGAAGATTTAATTGAAGAGGAAAACATCGTAATTACATTGACCCACAACGGTTACATTAAACGATTACCAACCGATGAGTTCAAGGCCCAGAACCGTGGAGGTCGTGGAATTCAAGGAATGGGTGTCAATAAGGACGATTTCATTGAACATCTCCTGTCAACGGCAACCCATGATCGACTCTTGTTCTTCACGAATGCTGGCAAAGTTTATAGTATGAAAGCCTATGAAGTCCCAGAGTACGGACGATCTGCGAAGGGAATTCCAATTGTTAACCTCTTAAATCTCGGTCAAAATGAGAAGATTCAAACGGTTATCAGTATTTCGTCCCAGCATAATGACGAGGACAAGTACCTGTTCTTTACAACGAAACTGGGAACGGTTAAACGAACCCCAGTCTCTGACTTCTTGAACATTCGAAAGAATGGTTTAAAGGCCATTCACTTACACGATAATGATGAAGTGATTGGCGTATCCATCGTGGATAACGGCGATAACATGATCATTGGAACTCATTTGGGATACGCCGTTAGCTTTAGAGCTGATGACGTTCGGTCCATGGGACGTTCGGCTTCAGGAGTTAGAGGAGTTCGCCTTAGACCAAACGACTATGTGGTTGGAGCGGCCATCTTGACACCTGACAGTGACGTGTTTGTCATTTCTGAAAATGGATACGGGAAACGCACGAAAGCTTCTGACTACCCGATCAAGGGTCGTGGAGGTAAGGGAATCAAGACGTCAAACGTTACCAAGAAGAATGGTCCCCTAGTGGGATTAAGTACCGTGACTGGTGATGAAGACATCATGCTAATCACTAACATGGGTGTTATGATTCGGTTTGCGGTTAATAACGTTTCTGAAACCGGCCGTGCCACCCTTGGAGTTCATTTAATCCGAGTTGACGATAATGCTAAGGTTGCGACGATGGCTGTCGTTGCTAAGGATGAAGAAAACGAATCAAAGGTCAATGAACCAGCTTCATCTACTGATCAATCCGAAGAATAATGGTTAAAAATAACACTACGTTAACGGTAGTGCTATTTTTTTGCCTAAATTTATGGTTAACATTCGTAAATTGGCACTTTCATATTGATTAAATGGTGCAATTCGATTATGATATTGGTTGTGTTTGAAACATTTAAACTAAATTTGACAAAATAGTTCGTAAAATAATCAAGGAGAGTTATGAAGATGGACGTGTTTGATTACGAAGATATTCAACTGATTCCGAATAAGTGTGTGGTCAATTCTAGAAGTGAGTGTGATACTTCCGTGGAATTTGGTGGCCGTAAGTTCAAGATTCCGGTCGTACCCGCCAACATGCAGACGGTCATTAATGCTGACTTAGCCGAAAGCCTCGCAAAAAACGGTTATTTTTACGTCATGCACCGTTTTCAACCTGAGAAACGACTTGATTTTGTTAAAAAGATGCACGCTGACGGGGTCTTTGCCTCTATCAGCATTGGAGTCAAGCCTGGCGAGTATGACTTCATTAAAGAGTTGGTCAGAGCCAACCAGCTTCCTGAATACGTTACGATTGACATTGCTCACGGATACTCGGACTCGGTTATCAATATGATTAAATTTGTCAAAGAACAGATGCCTGACACTTTCCTGATTGCTGGAAACGTTGGAACGCCAGAAGCCGTGCGGGCACTTGAAAATGCCGGAGCGGACGCTACCAAGGTTGGAATTGGACCCGGGAAAGCCTGCATTACCAAGATTAAGACCGGATTTGGAACGGGAGGATGGCAGTTAGCTGCCATTCGGTACTGTGCGAAGGGTGCCAGAAAGCCCATCATTGCTGACGGTGGGATTCGGACCGATGGCGATATCGCCAAATCAATTCGCTTTGGTGCTACAATGTGCATGATTGGATCGATGTTTGCAGGCCACAAAGAGTCGCCCGGTAAAAACGTTGAAAAAGACGGTAAGGAATACAAAGAGTACTTTGGTTCCGCATCGCAATTTCAAAAGGGTGCCTACAAGAACGTTGAAGGAAAGAAATTACTGGTTCCGTTTAAGGGCAGCATCTACGACACCTTACGGGAGATGCAAGAAGATTTGCAGTCATCAATTTCTTATGCTGGTGGAAAAGACATCGATGCCATTAGAAAAGTTGATTACGTGGTCGTAAAAAATTCAATTTATAATGGTGATTAAAAAAAAGATTTAAAAAAAGCTTCGTATTTAATCATGTATCGCAAGTCAACGTCTCGAATGTCCTGTTGAAGTAAAAAACAATCAATGATATAATCAATCGTTGTGAGTTTAATTAGATTTTAATTGACTCCCCTTGCTCTCCAAATCACTGGAGAGCCGACAGTCCACAAGGAGGTGTAATTCATGGAAAACAAATACGAAATTACTTACATCATCAGACCAGATATCGACGATGCTGCCAAGACTGACTTGGTCAACCGCTTCGATAAGATCTTGACTGATAACGGCGCAAACGTAATCGATTCAAAAGACTGGCAAAAACGTCGTCTTGCTTATGAAATCGGCGGTTACAATGAAGGTACTTACCACATTGTTAACGTTGAAGAAGGCGACAACGACCAAGGTCTAGACGAGTTTGACCGTCTTGCTAAGTTTAACAAAGACATCTTACGTCATATGATCGTAAGAAGAGACGACAAATAATTAGAATGAAAGGAGTTTTTCAGTATGATTAATACAGTAGTTCTTACTGGACGCTTAACACGAGACGTTGATTTGCGATACACCCAAAACGGCGCAGCAGTGGGTACTTTTACGCTAGCTGTTGACCGTCGTTTCACTAATTCAAATGGTGATCGGGAAGCTGACTTCGTCAACTGTGTCATTTGGCGCAAATCAGCTGAAAACTTTGCCAACTTTGTGCATAAGGGTTCCCTGGTTGGAATTGAAGGTCGAATTCAGACCCGAAATTACGAAAACAAGCAGGGTCAACGGGTTTATGTTACCGAAGTAGTCGTTGAGAACTTCACTCTCCTTGAACCACGTTCACAGAATGGAAATGGTCAGGGTCAAGTTAACAACGGTGGCAATCACGCTCCTAGCGAAAATCCATTTGGAACTCCAAAGACGAGTGGTCAGGCCACTCCTAACAATAGCAAAGGTAACGACAATTCGAAGGATCCGTTTGCTAACTCTGGAGACCAGATTGATATTTCCGATGACGATCTTCCATTTTAATGGAACGATTTGATTAATGTTTTAGGAGGGAATTACACATGGCTCAACAAAGAAGAGGTGGCCATCGTCGCCGTAAGGTTGACTTTATCGCCGCTAATCACATTGAATACATTGATTACAAAGACGTTGATTTGTTAAGACGTTTCGTATCAGAACGTGGTAAGATTTTACCTCGTCGAGTTACCGGAACAAGCGCTAAAAACCAACGTAAGTTGACCATTGCGATCAAGCGTGCCCGCATCATGGGCTTAATGCCATTCGTAGTTGGAGACTAATTAAGAATTTGAGACTTAACTAATTTAGTTGGGTCTTTTTTTTTATCCGATTATTGGGTTGCCTCAATGTGATAAAATAGAAGCTATAATGGAGCAAAGATGGGAGTTACTATGAAGAAATTCTTTTCACAAATGACGTTGCCGCCATTTTTAAAAAATACACGATTAAGAAAAATTACGATTTTTATTGCAATTTCATTGATTTTGGGACTAGTAATTGCCTTTCTCTACAACTTCTTTATCGGAATCGTTCTTTTACTGATTGCTTGTGTGGGACTCGTCTATACCATTAACACGATGAACCGCGTGGGTGAAGAATCCGATAAGTACATCAATGATTTGTCCTATCAAATCATGCGCGGACAACAGGAGTCACTACTTGAGATGCCGATTGGGATCTTAATCCTTGATGATAACCACGTGGTGGAGTGGATTAATCCATATTTACAGCCATACTTTGATAGTACGGAGGTGGTCGGATATCCACTTGACCATTCTGCTCCAGACCTCTTTGACATCATTCAGGCCAACCTTGACCAGACCAAGCCGATTGAGGTCACCTGGCGCGGTCACATGTTCGATATGTTGATTCAAAGAGAGTACAACACCGTCTACATGATGGACATTACCCGCTATGCTGAGATTGAAAAGAAGTACGAAAACGGTAAAATTGCGGTCGGCCAGATTTTTCTGGATAACTTTGACGAAATTACGCAGTCAATGAGCGACCAGGACGTCTCGAACCTTAGAAACTACATCACCAACGAACTGAGCTCGTGGGCGCAGGAATACGGGATTTTTCTAAAGCGAATTGATGCGGATCATTACTTTATCCTGTTGTACGTTTCCGCGTTGAATCAAATTGAGGCGGATAAATTTAAGATTTTAGACGTGATTCGAGAAGATACCTCGAAACAGAACCTTCCTTTGACCCTTAGTATCGGGATTGCATACGATGATAATAATCTGAACAACTTAGCCGACCAGGCTCAGAGTAACCTTGATTTAGCCCTCGGTCGTGGTGGCGATCAGGTGGTTGTTAAGGCCAAGGATAAAGAGGCCCGCTACTATGGTGGAAAGACGAACCCAATGGAGAAACGAACTCGGGTCCGGGCGCGGATGATTTCCCACGCTTTACAAGAGTTAATGAAAGAATCGGATCAGATCTTCGTTCAGGGTCATGCTCAACCTGACATGGATGCGATGGGAGCCGCCATGGGAATCAGACGGATTGCCCAGATGAACGGGAAGCAGTGTTGGATTGTGATGGATGACGAAGAACCGCACTCAGACATCAAGCGGTTATTAAACGCGATTGATGATTATCCAGACATTAAAGAATCAATTATTACTCCAGATAAGGCGTTGAAAAAGGCAACTGACAACAGTTTGCTGATTATGGTTGACCATTCCAAACCTGACATGGGTGTTTCTGGGGACCTTTACAAACGCTTAAAGAACCGCGTCGTCATCATTGACCATCACCGACGTGGGGAAGACTTTCCCGAGAATCCGATCCTGGTTTACATTGAACCCTACGCTTCTTCAGCCTGCGAACTGATTACCGAGATGTTTGAGTATCAGTCTCAGGACGCTGATCCAATCAACCAGTTAGAGGCGACTGCCATGCTGAGTGGGATTGTGGTTGACACCCAATCCTTTACGATTAGAACGGGAACGAGAACGTTTGATGCGGCGAGCTATCTGCGGTCAGCCGGTGCCAACGCTGACGAAATGGCCGACTTCATGAAGGAAAGTATCAATAATTACATGGCCCGAAACCACCTGATTTCCATGATGGAACAGATTGATGAGAACATGGCCCTGATTACCGCTGAAGATGATAAGGAATATGATTCGGTCATTGCCGCGCAAGCCGTTGATTCGCTACTGACGATTGACGGAGTGGAAGCCTCGTTTATCGTCTTTAAGCGGACGAACGGGAACATTGGAATCTCGGCGCGAAGTAATGGTAACATTAACGTTCAGTTGATTATGGAAGCACTTGGTGGAGGTGGCCACTTATCAGCGGGAGCTACGCAAATTCCCGACGAAAGTGTTTCAGAGGTTAAGAAGACACTGCTAGGTGCCATTGATAAAATCGTTAATAACGATGATAAAACCGACCAATAGCAGAATTAGTTTAAATCTGTTAAATTATTAGTAAACAAGGAGGGATTTAAAATGAAAGTAATCTTTTTAAGCGATGTTAAAGGCAAGGGCAACCGGGGCGATGTTAAGGACATGCCATCTGGGTATGCTAACAACTTTTTGATTAAGAAGGGCTTGGCTAAAGAAGCTACCAAGCAGGCTATCAGTGAATTAAAGGCTCAACAACACGTTGAACAGGAGCACGAGCAAGAGGAACTAGCAGATTCCAAGAAACTGAAAAAAGAACTTGAAAATGACAAAACCGTCGTTGAGTTGAAAGCCAAGGCTGGGTCTGACGGTCGCTTGTTCGGTTCTATTACCAGTAAACAGATTGCTCAGGGACTTTTGGATCAATACAACATTAAACTGGATAAACGGAAGATTGAATTAAGTGAACCAATCAAGACCATGGGTTACACTGATGTTCCCGTTAAGGTTCATCCCCAGGTTTCCGCTCAAATTCGGGTTCACGTCAGCGAAAAATAGTCGTAAGTTGCAGTTAGAAAAGAGTCGATAATGAACAACGATACTTTAAATGATCACACGCCACCACAAAATATTGAGGCCGAAAAGGCCGTTTTGGGTTCCATTTTTCTGAGTACCGACGGTTTAGTTGACGCGATGGAATATCTGAATCCAGATGACTTCTATAAGCGGGCGCATCAATTAATTTTTAAGGCGATGTTGGATCTAAATGATGACGATCAGGGCATTGATGCCGTGACCGTGACCGATCTTTTGAAGCAGCGTGACCAGCTGGAAGACGTTGGTGGTGTGCCTTACATCATTGATCTGACCAACGCCGTGCCAACGGCCGCTAACTTGGTCTACTACGCTAAAATTGTAAGAAATAAGGCCGTGCTTAGGCGCTTGATTCAGACGGCTACTAACATTGCCACTCAGGGATACGAACAGTCCGAAGACGTCGAAGACCTCTTAGATAATGCCGAACGCGACATTATGAACGTCTCTGAGGACCGTAATCAGTCGGGATTTAAGAACATCAAGGACGTTTTAAACGAATCATTTACAAAGATTGACCAACTTTCTCAAAATGGTGGCGACGACATCACGGGACTTGCGACCGGTTATCATGAGCTCGACAAGATGACGACCGGACTTCATCCCGGCGAATTGATGATTCTAGCTGCCAGACCGGCCGTTGGTAAAACCGCTTTTGCGCTAAACATTGCACAAAACGTGGGAACCAAGACCGACAAGACGGTGGCCATTTTCAGTTTGGAAATGAGTGCCGAATCGTTAGTAAACCGAATGTTGTGTGCTGAAGGTAGTATTGATGCCAATCACCTTAGAACGGGTCAGTTGACCGAAGAGGAGTGGCAAAATCTAGTCATCGCGATGGGCAGTCTTTCTAAGGCCCACATTTACATTGATGATACTCCCGGCAATAAAATGGCTGGAATTCGGGCCAACTGTCGTCGTTTGGCAAAACAAACGGGGAACTTAGGGCTGATTGTGGTCGACTACCTCCAGTTAATTGAGGGTGGTAATAAAGAAAACCGGCAACAGGAAGTGTCTGAGATTTCCAGACAACTTAAAAAACTGGCCAATGAATTACAGGTGCCAGTGATTGCGTTATCTCAGCTTTCGCGTGGAGTGGAACAGCGTCAGGACAAGCGTCCGGTGCTGTCTGACATCCGTGAATCGGGGTCAATCGAACAGGATGCTGACATTGTTGCATTCTTATACCGAGAGGATTATTATGAACACGATTCAGACGATGATGACCAAGATCCACGTTCCGGTGTTGAAAATGACGATGATAACGTTGGCGAAGTTGAAGTTATTATCGAAAAGAACCGTTCGGGTCCACGTGGAACGGTTAAACTGCTCTTTATTAAATCGTATAATAAGTTTTCATCGATTTCATACGCTTCAAACGATGGTGTACAGTAAAAGGCCACTTACAGAGTAAGTGGTCTTTTTATTAAAATTAAGAATGATTGAGAGGATTTTCAATGAATAACAATGAAAAGACACAAGGGTTGCCAAAACTTACCACGGCCGCAATCTGGTTTCTATCCTTTGGAATTCTTGGAGTCCAAATGGCGTTTGGCTTAATGAATTCGCAACTGGGAAGAATTTTTCAGACCCTCGGGACTTCTCCGAGTCTTTTAGGGCTTCTGTTTATTATTCCCCCAATTGCGGGATTATTTGTCCAACCGTTAGTGGGAGCGTGGTCCGATCGAACCTGGGTGCCAAAATGGGGGAGAAGAATTCCCTACCTCATTATTGGGACCGTTGCTTCCGCCATTACCCTGTTTCTTTTACCAAACGTTGGTGATTTTGGCTGGCCGAGCATCATTACGATCTCACTGGCCGCAGTCATCACGTTGGTTTTGATGATTGCGTTCAATATGTGTGTGCAACCCTACAAGATGTTGATTGGTGACATGGTTAATCAACGCCAGAGTGGGTTTGCTTACTCAATTCAGAGTTTTTTCTTAAACATTGGGAGTGTGCTAGCGTGTTTATCGCCGTGGGTTTTCACCGAGCTCGGGGTCAGTAACACCGCTAGTAAAGGGATGATTCCTAATTCAGTCATTTTTTCGTTCTACGTTGCGGTGGTCGTTTTAATCTTCTGTACGTTTATTACCGTCATGAAGGTTGATGAGTATCCCCCTAAACAGTTTAATGACTATCATGGACTGGAGCAGAATGGCGAACGGGCCAAAAAGAGTACGTGGATGCTTTTAAAAGATGCCCCACGCGTTTTCTGGGTGGTATCCATCATCCAACTTTTTGCCTACATTGGCTTTGCCTACATGTGGATGTACGGGACGAGTATCATTGCCAAAAACGTTTTCAACACAACCAATCCGATGAGCAGTGGTTATCAGTCCGGTGGTAATTTATTTGGAATTTTATCGGCCGTTTATGCTTTATCAGCTGTTATTTTTTCACTTTTACTATCAAGAATCCCCCAACGAAAGTACAAGTTGCTCTTTTCAATTAGTTTGGTAATTGGCGGAGCCGGCTTTTTGATGTCAGCATTCTCCCACACCGTTTTCTTGCAGGTGCTTGCGTTTATTTTGATTGGCATTGGATGGGCTGGCGTTTCGGTCTACCCGTTGACTTTTGTAACCCGTGAGATTCCAGGAAAGTACATTGGTGTGTACATGGGACTGTTTAACGTTCAAATTTGTATTCCTCAAATTGTGGCTTCACTTGCTAGTCCACTAGTTGTGATGGCAATTGGATCCATTGCTAACATCTTTGCGATTGCGGCGGTTACCATGGTTTTGGCGGCAATCTCAGTATGGATCTTAAACGACATTAAGGACTAGTTGGAGGTGAGAACGTGCAGGTAATTGATGTAGGTGGTTTTCGGGGTCATCCATTGACCGTTTATTTCGATGGGGCGAACGTCTATTTTGACTACTTAGATGTAATTAATTTATTGAAGCCTAAAATGGTTTCACTTTCAGACAGTGAACTAGTGACTGATGAAAATGGAGTTAACCGATTAACCGTGGCGGGAACGTGTCGTCTTGCTTCCCTTAGTAATTATCCACGTGCTGACCGACTAATGCGCTGGATTCAGCAGCAGGTAAAACCAATCGTGTTGCGTTACGGAAATAGTTTAAAGCAGAATCAGATTACTAAATCGATTGATGACGTTTACGGTGAGTTACACGTAAGTGGGATGGAAATGACGAAACGTGAGTTTTACCAGTTCTTAAGAACCCATCACTACACCATCAAATGGCTCAAGGGAAATAATAGCCCCAGTGACCTGAGTGTGAAAAAGCAGTTAATGGTACCAAAAATTGGTCATTTTAACTTGCCTCAACCATGTGGAGCGGATAAACTATACGTAAACGCGGCTTTTACCACCAAAGGTGTCCAAGTTGTGATTAATCAGTTGAAAGAATTAGATGAAGTTGCCTATCAACAGGTTTCACTGTTTTAAATGATAATTGTTCCACGTGAAACAATTGATGTAATCCCATGGTGTTCAAGGATTAGAGGTGTTAAGCGTGAAGAAGCAACATGTCCTATCGTTAATCTTGGCCTTTTTGGCGGCAATGTTTTTGATCCTCGTTCCGTTTATTGAGGATCAAAGCTTGATTTGGATTGGTCTGGCGATGGCCGGCTTTTGTGCTGCTTTAGCAATTTTAACCGAGATTTTAGCAATTAAAAAATAAAAAAGGAAGGATCCTTCGCAATTAACGAAGATGGTCTTTCCTTTTTTAGTGAAATTAATGATATAAAAAAAGATCATGGCGTTAACCATGATCATGATATGTGATGGGCAGTCAGGGGATCGAACCCTGGACCCACGGATTAAGAGTCCGTTGCTCTGCCAGCTGAGCTAACTGCCCAAATCAAAAGTACATTTATTATAATAGCATACCGAAAAACCCCATGCAACACTAATTTACAAAAAAGGCGAAATTGCAGATACGGAAGAAATACTGAAAAGAGCTGTTATTAATTAACAACAGTTGTTGAATAACGTGAAGCGAGTAATTTGATGTGTTACAATTTAACTAGGATTGAGCGTAAAATAAGCCTTGATCCCAAACTTGATTGATATAGGGACTACCAGTAGTCCAAAGGAGACAAATAATATTATGAAGAAAAAAATTCTAGTTGTCGATGATGAAAAACCAATTACAGACATTGAAAAATTTAGTTTAACCAAAGAAGGATTTGAAGTTGACGTCGCACACGATGGGCAAGAGGCCCTTGATAAGGTTGATAGTAATACACCCGATCTCATTATTCTTGACCTCATGTTACCAAAGGTCGATGGCTTAGAAGTTGCCAAGGAAGTTCGAAAGACCCACAACATGCCAATTATCATGGTGACTGCCAAGGATTCTGAACTCGACAAGGTATTGGGTCTAGAGCTCGGTGCCGATGATTACGTTACTAAGCCATTTTCCAACCGTGAATTAGTGGCACGGGTCAAGGCCAACTTGAGACGGCAGAATATCACTGGCTCAGCTGGGGAAGGAAAAGACGATAATCACGATATCGAAATCGGTGACCTGGTGATTCATCCTGACTCTTACTCCGTTACTAAACGCGGAAAGGGTGTTGATCTTACCCACCGAGAATTCGAACTTCTTCATTATCTGGCCCAACACATTGGTCAAGTGATGACCAGAGAGCACTTGCTTCAGACGGTTTGGGGATACGATTACTTCGGTGACGTTCGAACCGTCGACGTGACCGTACGTCGTTTACGAGAAAAAATTGAAGATGATTCAAGTCACCCCAAGTGGTTAGTAACCAGACGTGGGGTTGGTTATTACCTGCGGGATTCCGAAAAAGAAGAATAACCCAAATTGATTAGTTTAGAGGTATTCATGTAATGAAGAAGAAAAGACGTTGGCACTTTTTAAGGTCCATTCATTTTAAGATTGCGTTAGTTTTCGCCTTAATGATGATCATTACCTTGGAAGTAGTGGGTGCCGTTTTTGTGCGTCAACTCGAGTACCAAAATTTGAATACGTTTAAGGATTCCATCCAACTGAAGCCCTACGTTAATACATCCCTTAAAAAGCAGTTAGCCAAAAAGAACCAAACCAAGGCTAATAAGCAGATTCAGACGATCCTTGAAGACGTTGATACCAACAATTCTGATGATATTCTGGTGGTGGATTCCAGGGGGAACATCCGTGGAACCAATCAGAGTAGCGACCAGTCGTTAGTGGGACAAAAGACCACCGACAATGACATTAAGAATGCCTTAAATAACGGTAAAACCATCGAGAAAAACACTTACAGTGATGGGAACCGTTACTACACCATGATTACACCCTTGATTAATAGTCAGGGCAACGAAAACAACATGGAAGGGGTCGTCTACGTTCGGGCTAATCTGAACCCGGTTTATCAAAACATCAACAGTATCACCTTAATCTATCTGTTTGCGGCGATCGTCGCCATCATCTTGGGCTTGCTTCTAACGTTCATTATTTCTCGGGCCATTACGAAGCCAATCGACGCAATGAAGAAGCAGACGGAACAGATTGCTCGCGGTAATTATTCGGGGCACGTTAAGGTCTACGGAAATGACGAGTTGGGTCAACTAGCGAAGGCCGTCAACAACCTGTCAGTGCGGGTGGAAGAGTCTCAGGAGTCAACCGAGTCAGAGCGAAGGCGTCTGGATTCGGTCTTAGATAACATGACCGACGGTGTGGTTGCCACGGATCGTCGCGGAAACGTCATCATCATCAACGATGAGGCGCTTAGTTTTCTAGGCGTTAGTAAGCAACAGGTCATCGGTAAGTCCATCCTAGATGTTTTGCATTTACGCGACCGGTTCACCCTTAAAAACTTGATTGAAGACCCAGGACAGGTCAACTTGGACTTTTCTGATCACGACCATAAGCTGATTTTATCAGCTCATTTTTCGTTGATTCAGCGTGAATCCGGCTTTATTAATGGGCTTGTTTGCGTGTTCCATGACATCACCTTGCAACAAAAGATTGATGACGATCGGAAGCAGTTTGTATCCAATGTTTCACACGAACTACGAACGCCCTTAACCAGTGTGCATTCCTACATTGAAGCCTTGCAGGACGGCGCTTGGAAGGATAAAAAGTTAGCACCCAAATTTTTGAAGGTCACTCAGGACGAGACCGACCGAATGATTCGAATGATCAACGATCTTTTGACACTGTCGCGGATGGATTCTGGAACCCAGAAGTACGATACGGAACTAGTTAACATCAATAAGCTCTTTAACTACATCTTGGATCGTTTTGACATGATCATTAAGACCGATGACGATCCGAAAAAGAAGAATTATTCCATTAAACGGGACTTTACTAAGCAGGATCTGTGGGCTGACATCGATACCGACCGTTTTACCCAGGTCATTGATAATATTATGAATAATGCGATCAAATATTCACCAGACGGTGGCGTCATTACCTGTCGGCTGTACGAACAGAACAACCGCATCATCATGAGTATTTCTGATCAGGGATTAGGAATGCCACGAAAAGCCATTAAACACATTTTCGATCGTTTCTATCGAGTCGATAAAGCTCGTTCACGGGCTCAAGGTGGAAGTGGACTTGGGCTTGCAATCTCTAAGGAAATTGTGGAAGCCTTTGGCGGACATATTTGGGTCGATAGTATTGAAGGAAAGGGTTCAACGTTCTATATTTCACTACCAAACGAACCAGTCGAGGAGGATCTTTGGGATGAAGGAGAAGCTTAAACCTTATATTTTACCGGTTTCACTGTGCATTGCCGTACTAGTCAGTTTGGTGCTCATCGTGGCGCTACTGGTTAATCCAGCTCGCTTTGGGAGTCGTATGCATCAGGATAAATCAGCTACGCTTAAAAGCGAAGTTTCTTCGAAGAATCGTTATGATATCTATTCTCCCACCGAGGTTATTACTACCACTAGGAGTGGGAAACAGAAGTCGCTCACAAGTGAGACCACGAGTTTGACCGGTGAAATCGTCAAAAACATTAAGACCTATCAGGTCAAGTCAATCAAAGAGGTCTCAAAGGATAACCAAAAGCGGTATATCGATACCCTTAACTCTGAAAATTCGCTGATGTTGAATTATGGTGGCGAAGTTCCAGTTAATTTGTTAAGTAAGATTTTTAATCATAAGGTGAAAAAGAATGATTTCAACGTTGATCGCATGGTCATCCCACTAAATGATAGTACCCACTTTTACCTGCTAGGCGATGATGGCTACCACGTGTACCAGGTCACCACTAAAAAGCGGAATTTAGCCAAGTTACAGAACATTCTTACTACGAAAGTTCAAAGTGTGGACGTCCAGATGCGGACGTTAAACGATCGCCCGTTTCTCTTCTACCCAAGCCAGGTCAAGATGCGTAATTACGGGTATTTACTCGTAGAACAGTCCCAGACGGCTTACATTAATCGGGTACTAGGTAATACGACGGATACCAGCGTTAAGCACCGAAAGAAGAGTACGACTTACAGTAGTCGGGACCAGTCGTTAAACTTTGACAATGAGGACAACGTTATTTATCAGGACTACCAGCAAAGTAAGCGGGGCCACAGCTATGAGGATGTTTTAAATTCAGCTTATCGTTACGCTAATAAACTAGGGATTCCACTGGATAATGCTCGTTTTGACAGCTATAATCCGGTCAAAAACACCGTCACCTACCGAACGTTTGTTGAGGGTTATCCGGTCTTTAATCAGAAGCGGCTGGGGACGTGTTCGTTTAAGATGGGAAATGGTGGAGCCAATCGTTATGAATTTTCACTTTTAAGTTTCCAAATCCCAATTCCAACGAACGCCGAAAGTACTACCCTTCCAAGTACTGGAACAATCTTAAACCAACTATCCGCTCAGGGAATTGACATGAAAAAGGTTAGATCCATCACCCTTGGTTACCAAGTTGTTCCCGAAAAGAACAACAAGCAGTTAATCACCTTGCAGCCATCATGGTTCGTTAATTACGACGGCACTTGGATTAACTCCCAGTTAATTGGCAATGGGACCGGAAAGGAGAGCTTCTAATGAATTTTAAACGAATTCAAGAGATCTTCTTGCTGGCTTTCATTATTTTGGACGTCTTCTTGGTCCTAATGATTGTTCAAAACCAAAACATGCAGTCCGAGAACACGAGTCAAAACAGTGCGAACTCCACCATTATCAAAGAAATGCGCAGGGATGAAATTTCCGTTGGCAAGCTCTCAAATAAGCGCTCTAACGGTTACTACATTTCCGCTTCTAATGATGGTAATCTCGCAAATGAGATGGGTAACTTGAGAAATCAGGACGCGCGCTTTGAAAATGGAGCGGTCGTAAGTACGTTGCGGACGCCAATTGACATTGATAATCGGAACCCACAGAACACACTGGATCCACTCATGAAAAGAAAGAGTTTTGTGATTAACGGTGAGGATTATGAGTATGACCAAAACCAGTCCAATTCAAGTAAGATTGTCTACATTCAGAAGGCTTTGACGAGTAATTTGATGGACAATAATGCCAGAATCATCTTCTATTTAGATGACGACGGGAATATTAAGAGTTATACGCAAACGGCGCTTAATAACATCAAGATTTTACACGAGAGTTCTGAGACCATTTCGGAAGAACGAGCACTGATCTGGCTCTACCAGTATAATGAGATTCCCAATAACTCTAGGGTGCTTTGGACCAGAAGATCGTACACTAAATTGTTAAACATTAATAATAATGGGGTCTACATCCCTACGTGGGTCATTGCCATCCAGACCCGCAACTCCAAGGACGTTTCCATAAGGCGGATTAACGCTTTCACTGGGTCGGTCTTAAAGACCGAAAACGTTCAGGAGAACTTTAAAAATAAAATCACAAGTGGGACAGAAGATAATTAGAAAGCTGGGAATAAGTTGAGCGAAGATCCAATGAAAATCAGTGTATTGTCGAGCGGAAGTGGCGGCAACGTTACTTATATTGAGACGAACCAGCACAAGGTCTTACTTGATGCCGGACTGTCGGGCAAAAAGATTGAGAACCTCATGAATTCGATTGGACGGAGTTTGACCGACGTTGATAAGTTATTTGTGACCCACGAACATACCGATCATGCCAAATCAGTGGGAATCTTGGCGCGTAAGTATGACATGCAGGTCTACGCGAACGAGAAGACCTGGAACGCGATGGGTAACAAGATCGGAAAATTTCCTGAGGAACAAAAGTTTATTTTTGATCCCGATACCACTAAGTCGTTTGGGGACTTGGACGTTGAAAGTTTCAGTGTGTCCCATGATGCTGCCGACGCCCAGTTCTACAATTTTCACGACGGCGATAAGAGTTTTGTGGTGTTGACTGATACGGGCTACGTCTCTGATCACATTGAAGGGGTCATAAGAGACGCCAACGCGTACGTTTTAGAGTGTAATCATGACGTGGAAATGCTGAGAAACGGCGACTATTCGTGGCCAACCAAACAGCGCATCATGAGTGATGAGGGCCATTTGTCAAACGAAGACGGCGCGGATGCCATGATGAAAATCATCGGACGTGACACCAAGAACATCTTCATCGGACACCGCAGTCATCATAACAACATGAAGTCTTTGGCTCATCTTACCGTCGCTTCCATGCTGGAAAATGAGGACTTTGGGGTTGGTCATGACTTCAATTTGTTTGACACCGACGTCGAAAAACCATCCGATTTAATAACTCTTTGAGAATAATTGATACTTTTTTAAAAACTATTTGATAGAATAATATTAAATGGGGTGTAAATATGAAGAGAACACATCCGCTACTAACAGTCGCCATCGTGGCACTAGTAGCCGGTCTATTGGGCGGTGGAATTGCCTATGGTGGGATTTCGTGGTATAACGGCGGAATGTCTCTAGGAACTCAATCCGTCCCTGCGGGTTCTAATCGTGGCGGAACCGCAAAAGTTGAGAATGTAAGGGTAAATGCCTCTAATCAGGCGGAAAAAGTCTTTAGGGACAACAAGGATACCGTTGTTTCGGTCATTAACACCGAGAAGACCAAGTCCAGTGACTCTGATCCACTTCAGGGTATGTTTGGTGGCGTGTTCGGAGGAAATGGCGGAGACAATGGTGGCCAAGACCAAAAGGATCAGCAACAGATTAGTGAGGGTTCTGGAGTTGTCTACAATAAGGATAACGGCTCAGCGTACATTGTGACCAACAATCACGTGGTGTCTGGTTCGTCCAACCTGGAAGTCATCTTGAGTAACGGCCAGAAAAAGGAAGCTAAGCTAATTGGCCATGATGCCGTAACCGACCTTGCCGTTCTTAAGATTAACGGCGATGGTGTCAATAAGGTGGCTAACTTCGGTAATTCTGACGACATCAAGGTGGGTCAAACCGCCCTTGCGATTGGATCGCCACTTGGTTCTGAGTACGCTTCGTCTCTGACTGAGGGAATCATTTCCGCAAAGAAGCGGGAAGTTCCGCAGGCTAGCACCGAGAATGGGCAACAGAACGCCAGTGCCGGTGACGCAACGGTTATTCAGACCGATGCCGCCATTAATCCCGGAAACTCGGGAGGACCACTCCTAAACAGCGCTGGTCAAGTAGTGGGAATTAATTCCATGAAATTGTCGAAAGATAGTTCCGGTACCAGTGTTGAAGGGATGGGTTTTGCCATTCCAAGTAACGAGGTCGTACGGATTATCAACCAGCTCATTAAGAACGGAAAGGTAATTCGTCCCGAACTAGGCATTAAGTATGTGGACCTAGCTAACATCTCGGTTAAGCAACAGAAATCGATTTTAAAGCTCCCTTCAAACGTTACCAATGGAGTTGTAGTAATGGACGTTAGGGGTAGCTCACCAGCCGCTAATGCGGGTCTCAAGAAAAATGACGTGATTACCAAGTTGGCTGGAAAAGACATTACCAATCAGGGTAAGTTACGTGACATCCTGTATGAGCATAACGTTGGCGACAAGATTTCCGTTACCTATTATCATAATGGGCAAATGAAAACGGCTGAGATTACGCTAGATCAGCAAGCAAAACAGCAGTAATTTAAAAAATGTTCGTCGTAGAGTAGATGCGGCGAACATTTTTTGTTTGAAAAGAGTGAACTGACATTCGGATAGCTTAATGCGATAATTGAAGCAATTGTCCGTCTGAGGCCTGAATTTTAGTTGTGATGATTGTAACGATACTTATGAATTCCGTGATAGAGGGATTGACGGTAAACTCCGAACAAAATTGGTTTAAAAAAAATTAATAATCAGAAAATACGTGGTTGGAAATGTCAAGTGGTAAAAGTCTGTGCATAACTTTGGGGATAAACTCATTGTGAAAACACAAAAGCTGTAATTTAGGCTTTAAATGATAGTGGAAAAGCATCAAGAAGTTATCCACAGGCAGTGTGCATAAGTTTATGTAACAAAATTTTATTAAAAAAAGAACGCGATAAACGTTGATATCACAACAACGAAAATTGCGTTAACGAACATATGTCTTGTTTATTTCTGTGGATAAATAAAAATGTTGTTGACAAAATCGAAATATTAACAGGTCTTTAAATTCTCCAGAAACGGGATAGTTTGTGAAGGTACCTGTGGATAACTTTGTGGATAGTCTGTTTAAAGGAGTCGACTTATGAACATTAAATTGGTGGTAGTTGGAAAATTGAAGGAAAAATACTTCAAAGACGGAATTAATGAGTACGTCAAACGACTTTCTCGTTTTTGCAAGTTTAAGATTGTTCAGGTTCCCGACGAAAAGGCGCCTGAGAACCTTAGTCAAGCGGAAATGGACGAGGTGATGGAGCAAGAAGGAACCCGAATTTTGGCTAAAATTAAAGACCGCGAGTATGTGATTGCTTTGGCAATTCAAGGCGATGAACTGACCTCTGAAGCCTTTGCGAAAAAAATCAAGGATCTCGCAACGTACGGTCACTCAGACATTACCTTTGTGATTGGTGGGTCGTTGGGACTTGCTCCTAAGGTGTTGGAGCGGGCTAACTTTGAACTATCATTTGGTCGTTTTACTCTACCGCACCAGCTGATGCGCTTAGTGTTGACCGAACAAATCTATCGGGCTTTCATGATTAATAGCGGCAGTCCGTACCATAAATAGGAAACAGGCTGATTAGCTTTTTTTATTATTTTATTTGTAAAATATGGATATTTGCTTCAACTACACGTACACGCCGAAAGGATGTCAGTAATAATGAAAATTTTAAATTCGCATCGGGTGCTGCGTTTTCTGGTTCAAGTTCTAATTACCGCTATTGGAACGGCGATTATCGCTTTGGGAATGACGTTGATGCGGAAAGAAAACCTCGGAATGGACGCCTTTACCGCATTAAGTGTCGGATTATCGCACCATTTACCGCTTGGCTTAGGTAACATCCAGTTCATCGACTACATGATTCTGTTAGTCATCGTGCTGATTTTGGATTACCATCAGATTGGCTTTGGGACTTTGATTAACATGCTGGTGGGTTACGGGGTTCAGTATTTCACGCTCTGGTTCGGTGCCTACTTGGTGTTCGATAACTTCTGGTTGAAATTGTTGTTCGCTGTCCTTGGATTCCTGATATTCACGGTCGGAATTGCCGTTTACATGTCGGCCAAGTTCGGGGTGTCCTCGTATGACGCGATTGCTCCCATTTTCTCTCAAAGACTGCACATGCCGTACTGGTCAGTGCGGGTGATTCAGGATGTTCTTTTCATGTTTTTGGCGTTCTTCGTCTCTGGTCCAATTGGAATTATGACGGTCATCATCTCGTTGTGTTCGGGTCCTTTTGTGGAACTCTGGGGAAGACACCTCCATCTGATTAAATAAAAAACGGTCCGCTGGATTATTCCAACGGACCGTTTAGTTTAATTAATTTTTATTATCATTTGGGTCAATACTGCAACTGCCGCCTTCGCAGTTAGCACCTTTTTGTTGGTTGTCATCGCCACCAACCATTTCAATTGGTTGAAAGCTAGCCCAAGCCTTGTCTAAAGCGGACTTGAAGACCTTCACCGGTTGAGCACCAGAAACGGCGTACTTCTTGTTAAAGATGTAAAACGGAACCCCGTTAATTCCAACTTGTTGAGCGGCGGCTTCGTCAGCTCTGACGTCGTCCTTGAATTTATCACTGTCTATGACAGATTTGACTTCGTCCTGATTTAGACCAACACTCATGGCGAGGTCAACTAAAACGGAGTTGTCGTCAACGTTTAAACCGTCGGCAAAGTAAGCTTCAAACAACTTATCCATCAGTTCGGATTCTTTGCCCTTGGTTCCCGCAAAGTGAAGTAAACGGTGAGCTTTTAAGGTGTTCACTACTTTAATCTTTCCGGTATCCATCTTTAAACCAGCTTCGTTTGCCAGTTCGGTGATGGTTGATAGAAACTCAGAAACTTTTTCCTTTGACATTCCCTTTTCCTTACTCATATGGTCAGCCATGGTTTCTGGTTCACCAGATGCGTTGGGATCAAGTTCAAAACTATTGTAATGAACCTCAACGTCGTCCTTATGGTCAAAATCACTTAGTGCGGACTTGAAGTGGGCTCGTCCGATGTAACAGAACGGACATGCAATATCGGACCAAACTTGGACTTCCATTTTTTTCGTCATTTTAGTACCTCCTACAAATTATCTACTAACTAAAGTATAGTGTTCAGCTGAATCAATCACAATCATCTTGCTTAAGAATCACTTATCAATGGCGTTGCTTGTTCCAAGTAATTTATCGTTTTTGATTTGCTTTGGATCTTGGTTTTGTTCAGTGGTTTGCTTACTATCACTGTTTTTTGCTTCATTTGGAGTGTTTTGATTTTTATTCTCGGCATGATCCGATGACTTCTTGTCAGAATCGCCATGGACTGATTTGAGAATCTTATTAAGCCAATTCTTCATGTTACTTCCCCCTCATCTACTTCTCACCTTATTATAGTATAGTGGGTTTTGATTGTAATGAAAGTTAACTAATTTATAAAGAATTGTGATAGGCCAACTACGAAGGGGACCTTTTGCTTGCTTTTATTTCGGAAATTAAATAGAATTAAAGTACATATTAACTTACTTTTTGTGAGTAAAGGGAGAGAGATTAAATGAAAACAGTTGACGTAATTTTAGGTAGTGCCCGATCCAATTCTAGTGGTGCCGGAATTTTTAACTTTTTAAAGAAGAACGCAGAAGAACTTGAGTCTGACAACGAGGTCAAGTTGAACTTTATTGATATTGGTGATTTAGACTTACCAATCTTCAATGAGCCACTACCACCAATGGGTGATCCTGACCGGAAATTAACGGGGGCACCCAAGAAGTGGATTGATAACATCAAGGCTGGTGACGGTTATCTATTTATCGAACCAGTCTATGACAACGGTCTTTCTGGTGCGTTTAAGAACGCCCTTGATTATATTGGCTTTGAAACGGCTGACAAGCCTGCCCGAATTGTTTCGTATTCTAGCAGTGCCTTGTCTGGTCAAGCTTCGGCTTTAGGCATTCTTCCCACTTTATCCATGTTGGGAATGGTAATGTTGCCACACATGACCATGATTGGTCACATTGACGACAACTTTGAAAAGGATGGCAATTTTGTAAGTAATGCGCCATCAGAAGAATACTATTCCAAACAGTTAAAGGCTGCCGTAAGTGACATTGCTTCTTACACCAAGCTTTTAGGTAATTAGGACTATAAATAAATACGCAAAAGGAGCACTTCAAAAAATGAAGTGCTCCTTTTTTTTATTGAAAAATCATCTGCAGGACGATCAGGATAATCGAGATCAAGAAGACCGCTGTGATTATGTACTTGAAGAGTTTGTTAATCTTATTACTTCCCTCGGGGAAGAGCCACAAGATTAAGATTAAAAGGACGTTTAGGCCAATTCCCACCCATGGATTGGGATGAAAAAAGGTTAAGACCATCAGTAACACCAAAATCACTAGTTCAAGTAGTTCCTTAAAGACTGTCAATTCAGGTAACCCCCTTTCTGTTTTACTAAAAACACCAAATCCGAGTAGACGTGGAGGTCTCTCAATAGATTTGGTGCACAGGTATGTTTTTAAAATGGCAAAAGAGATTGATTGGTACTTCTCATTACCGAACTAATTATACCATTGCGTTAAAACAAAAGCGAGATTATTTTTAATTATTTTAGATGGTTGACAAGTACTGGCGATTAAGGCTGATTTAAAGGGGCTAAGTATCAACTAATAATGGATTATCATTAATCAGTACATTCAACAAAGTTAATTAATTAAGAGCCAAGTTATATTACGTTCGAGGATTTTTCTGATGCGACGATTGTTAAACATGTAACTATTAAAAAGTTAGTTAAAATTTGGCAAAAACGTTTAACTTTCCCAGTGTATCAACACATATCCACTTTTACAAATTATCAACCTTTGAACGATTTGACAAAATTTGTGAAACAGTTATCATTATTGACGTACGACTAGGAAACTTTTTCTAGTCGGTTAAAATGCTTGTTATAAATTGCGAAACCCCGTACGATATGGGTGGTTAAATCGTTTAACCATAAGCATGAATAACAATTCTTAAGGAGGATTATTATGAAATCTGCAATTGAAGTGAACTCTGAAATTGGGCAGCTGAAGTCTGTCTTAATGCACAGGCCTGGAAAAGAGATTGAAAATGTCATTCCAGATACCATGAAGCAGATGTTGTTTGATGACATCCCGTATCAAAAAATCGCTGACAAAGAGCACGATTATTTCACCAATCTACTCCGTGATCATGGAGTGGAGGTTGTGTATATCGAGGATTTGTTGGAAGACATCTTAAAAAAGGATGACGTAAGGGATGATTTTGAGTCAACTTACCTAAATGAACACTACTACACGGGTAGTTCGGCAGAGGACATCAAGCGCTACTTTGAGAGTCTCTCGATTCACGACTTGGTCAGTACGATTTATGCCGGCCTAAGACGAGATAAAATTCATTTTACTCACCCAAGTTTGCACGACGTGGCCGGGACGAACGCTTTTGATCCCTTCCTACTGGATCCACTACCAAATGCGTACTTTACAAGGGATCCGCAAGCTTCGATGGGATCTGGTTTAACGATTAACCACATGACTTTTGAGGCGCGGCGTCCGGAGTCACTCATCACGGAGTACGTGATGAAGTATCATCCACGGTTTGCCGGAAAAGTTGACGTTTGGCTGGACCGCTATAATGATGCTCGGATTGAGGGTGGTGACGAACTCGTTTTAAACGATCACGTCATGGCAATTGGTTGCTCGCAACGAACCTCAACTCGTTCGATTGAAAAACTGGCTCATAAACTTTTTGAGGACCCGAAGTCACATTTTGACACGATCGTGGCGGTCCAAATTCCGCATAACCATGCCATGATGCATCTAGATACGGTCTTCACCATGGTCAACTACGACCAATTTACCGTATATCCAGGGATCATGAACGGTGGTAAGATGAATATTAACATCCTTCATCCCGGAAAAAACAATACCATCAACATGGAACATCGTGAAAGTCTGCCGGATACACTCAAGGAAGTTCTTGGATTATCTGAGATTGACATGATGGAGACCGGCGATGGTGATCCAGTTGCCGCTCCACGTGAACAGTGGAACGATGGGTCAAACAACTTGGCAATTGCCCCCGGGGAAGTGGTCACATACGATCGCAACACGGTCACGATTGATGTGATGCGGAAACACGGCATTACCGTTTACGAGATTTTGTCTTCAGAACTATCGCGTGGCCGTGGTGGAGCTCGTTGTATGTCACAACCAATCATTCGTGAACCACTTGATAAAAATAATTAGAGGGGGAGCAAATCAAATGAGTACATTACTAGAGGAATTAAAATCAATGCAGGGACGTTCTTTTTTAAAGGAGTCTGATTTTACACCAGCCCAGATTGAAGCTTTGATTGATTTTGCCATTAACTTGAAAAACGAACACAAGAAGTATGGCAAGGTGACCAAGTATTTACACGACAAGGACCTGGTGCTCTTGTTTCAAAAGACTTCGACCAGAACCAGACTTTCGTTTGAACTTGGTGGTGACGACTTAGGTGGAAACACGGCCTACATTGATCCAACCTCAAGTCAGTTCGGCAAAAAGGAATCGGTAGAAGACTCCGCGCGAGTCTTTGGCGAACTGGCTGACGGGATTGAGTACCGGGGCTTTGAACAGTCCGACATGGAAATCATGGCCAAGTACTCGGGAGTCCCCGTTTGGAACGGTCTTTCAAACGAGTGGCATCCCACTCAAATGATTGCTGACTTCATGACCGTGAAGGAAAACTTCGGTCACTTAAAGGGGCTCACGTTGACCTTTGTTGGTGATGGGCGAAATAACGTGGCTAATTCTTTACTGGTGACCGGCTCGATGCTGGGTGTGAACGTTCACATCGTGGCTCCAGATGAACTGCATCCCGAAAAAGCGGTGGTCGACCTGGCCGAAAAGTACGCTAAGCAATCTGGGGCCCACTTCATGATTACCTCTGACATTGACAAAGGTGTCAAAGGCTCAAACATCATCTACACCGACGTTTGGGTGTCAATGGGTGAAAACAACTGGCAACAACGAATTGACCAGTTATTACCGTACCAAGTCAACATGGACTTAATGAAGAAGACGGGTACTCCTGACGATGAATTGATTTTCATGCACTGTCTACCAGCCTTTCATGACGGCAACACCACCACTGCCAAAGAGGCGGTTAAAAAGTACAAGGGCCTAAATAGTCCCGAAATGGAAGTAACCGACGAGGTCTTTAGAAGTCCTTACGGGCGCCAGTTCGTTGAAGCTGGCAACCGCAAGCACTCGATCATGGCAATTATGGCCGCCACTTTAGGCGACTTAAGTATGTACAACGAAAATTAAATTTTACTAAAGCATAAATAGGATTATCAATGATACAATCATGTCCTAAATTAGGATTTGAGAGGATTGCGTAAATTATATGGGAAATAAAAAGGGAGTTTCATTATTTGGATTAATCATGCTGGTCATTAGTTCCGCGATTGGCGCTGGAATTTATAATGCCAGTGAACAGATTGCGGCAGCGGCCACTCCGGGACCCGCGCTCGTTGCGTGGATTATTACTGGAGTCGGAATTTTTGCACTAGCAATGAGTTTGAAGTCTCTAAGTGAGGATAAACCAGAACTGACTGGAATTTCCGATTTTGCCAGAGATGGATTTGGTGACTTTGCTGGATTTCTATCGGGCTGGGGATACTGGCTATCGGCATGGCTTGGTAACATTGCGTTTGCCACCATGATGATGTCAGCGATCGGTTATTTCTTTCCGGTTTTTCGATCAGGCAACTCAATTCAAGCGGTAATCATTGCGTCGGTATTCACGTGGCTACTCACGTGGTTAGTAACGATGGGGATTGAGAACGCGGCTTTCATCAATACCATTATCACCGTAATAAAAATAATTCCCTTGGTTGCTTTCGCAATCTTAGGAATTGTCTTATTCAAGGCTAACGTTTTCACCGCCCACTTCTGGGCTAATTTTAGTACTAACTTCACGTATAGTCCGGCGACGGCAATGGGGGTATTTGATCAAGTCAAGGGCTGTATCATCACCACCATGTGGATCTTCATCGGGATTGAAGGTGCCACGATGATGGCAGGACGCGCTAAGAAGCGTTCTGATGCGGCCAAGGCGACCATTATTGGCACCATCTCACTCTTGATCATCAACATCGTGATTGCGATGCTACCATATGGTTACTTACCCCAAGCCAAACTAGCTAAGTTGAGTAACCCGGCCCTAACCTATGTTGTTAAAGATATGATTGGACCAATAGGTGCGGCTTTTGTCAGTATCTCACTTATAATCACCATGGTCGGTGCCCTCCTGTCATGGACCATGCTTCCGGTTGAAGCGACGTCACAACTAGCTGATCAGAAGCTACTACCCCGGTGGTTCGGTTACTTAAACAAGCACAATTCACCTTCACACTCATTGTGGTTAACTCAGATTTTGGTACAAATTGTTTTGATTTCGTTACTATTTACCGATCAGGCGTACAACCTGGCAATCTCGTTGTGTACGGCAGCGATTGTGATTTGTTACGCGCTGGTTGGTGCCGATCAAATTAAGGCTGGACTGCAGGCTCATTCGGTCAAGAAAATGATGCCAGGAATCCTAGCTCTATTGTTTGAAGTTGTCGGAATCGCAGTGGCGGGACTACAATTCTTGTGGTTATGCTCAATTGCATACGTTCTAGGCTTTGGTTTCTACATCAAGGCAATCAAGAATCAAGGACGTAAAATCACACCCTTTGAATGGATCATGATGGCATTGATAACGATTGCCGCCATTGGGGCGGTCATTGCTCTATTTATGGGAAAGATAGGAGTGTCGTAAATGAAGAGAATCGTGATAGCTCTGGGCGGCAATGCGATTTTAACCGATGATCCAACTGCGAAAGGGCAGAGAGAAGCTTTAAAAAAAACCACGAAAAAAATCGTGAAGTTCGTGCGTAATTCAACTGAGAACCTTCAGTTAGTGATTACTCACGGCAATGGCCCGCAAGTTGGAAACTTGTTGCTCCAAGAACTAAACGGTAGCACGAAGGAAAATCCGCCAATGCCACTTGACGTGGTTGGAGCGATGACTCAAGGTGAGTTAGGACTGTGGATTGGGGATGCCCTCTCAGACAATGATATGACTAGTTCAACCATTGTCACGCGGGTATTAGTCAATCCCAATGATCCAGCGTTTAAGGATCCAACCAAGCCCATCGGTCCGTTTTACGCGGACGTTAATTCCGTTATAATGAAACATCCGGACTGGAAATTTGTCGAAGATTCCGGTCGCGGATTCAGGCGGGTCGTTCCATCGCCTCATCCCATCAGCATTTTAGAAGCCAAGCAGATTAGCACCTTGGTTGACAGTGGGTTCACTGTCATTGCTGGCGGTGGTGGCGGCGTTCCGGTCGTCATGACCGATGACGGGGACGTCGAAGGCGTTGAAGCCGTGATTGATAAAGACTTTACGGCTTCGTTAATCGGACAAATGGTCAATGCTGATCAGTTAATTATCCTGACTGGCATTGACCAGGCGGCCATTAATTTCGGTAAACCAAATCAAAGAGAACTGGGACACGTGTCGCTTGACGAACTGGACATGTATCTAAAACAAGGTCAATTTGGTAAGGGTTCAATGGAACCCAAGATTCAAGCGGCGATGCAGTTTGTGAAAAACACCGGCAAGGAAGCCGTGATTACGTCATTAGACAACGTTGCCGATTTTGAGGAAAATGGTCGAGCAACGGTCATTAAAAAATAACGACGGAAGAAATCACCCGATGACTATGAACTAGTCTTTGGGTGATTTTTAGTTGTTATTAAGTGGCCCGCGGGATTATAACCATTTTTCCAATTTGATATTAGCATTTAAGAACGAAATGTCAAAGATTATTCTTATCTAGTTAGAGGTAATCCAATGTCATGATTAGTATTTAAAACAAAAAGTTCCCTTGCAACTATCAAAAATAGTTGCAAGGGAACTTCATGGTACTTGTGGGTCATAACCATCAAATAGAAAGGAGTAGTGCATCTTGTTTGAAAACTACCGCCTACGCGGTACAAACATAGTATATCATACATGATAAAAATGTCTATCTTTATTTATTTTATGTGATTGAACAGTGGCACGATTAACGCTGGCTTTAACATAAACTTCACATGCATATCGCTATTAACGTTTAGTTGAATTTGTTATGCTTTAGACGTATATAGGAGGTTTCAATTATGAAGATTATGATTATTGGTGGAACCGGAAGAGTCGGTTCTGACCTAGTAAAACAATTTCAAAAAAACACTGACGATTCGGTTACCATTGCGGCTCGTCATCCTGAAGAAGTCAAGTTTGTGGACACCGTTGAGGAACGTCCCAAAATTAACACCATGAAGTTTAGCATCGTCGACATGAGTGTTAACGCAATGGCCGACGCAATGAAGGGCTTTGATGCCATCTACTTCACCGCTGGATCCGGTGGACACAACGTGGTCTTAGTTGACAGTTACGGAGCCATCAAGACCATGCAGGCCGCCGAAAAAGCCGGCGTCAAACGTTACATCATGCTCAGTTCAGCCTTTGCGCTTCAACCAGACCAGTGGGAAGGAAAGAAACATTACGCCAAGTTACAGGACTACCAGGCTGCTAAGTTCATGGCCGACCACTGGTTAATTCACGATACTGACCTGAATTACACTATTTTACAACCGGGCTCCTTGCTTGAGACCCCTGGAACCGGCGAAGTAACCTTTAATGATGACCAACCCGGTTCAAATTCAATCAACGACGTTTCGCAGGTCTTGTTTGACGTTTTAAATAACCAACATGCCTTTGACAAGGTAATCATCATGCACAGTGGTGACATGAGTATCGAAACCGCACTTAACAATTTAAAATAGTTAGGGAGAATTAAGATGGCTGTTAAAGATAAAGTAGTTGTAATTACGGGAGCTTCTAGTGGAATTGGTGAAGCGACCGCCAAGTTGTTGGCAAAGAACGGAGCCAAGGTCGTGCTGGGCGCTCGAAGAGAGGATCGCTTACGTGCGATTCAGGAAGATATCCAAGCTGACGGTGGTGTGGCCGCCATTCAAAAGACCGATGTCACCAAACTCGATGAGGTCAGAAACTTGGCGTCCGCTGCGGTTGACCAGTTTGGTCGCATCGACGTTTGGATGAATAACGCTGGTGTGATGCCCCAATCACCACTGATTAAGGGTGACGTCAAGGGTTGGAATCTCATGATTGACGTCAATATCAGGGGTGTTTTGTACGGCATTACCGCTTCCCTTGATACGATGCGTGGTCAAGGTGGCGGTCAGTACATCAACACCGCTTCGGTGGCGGCCCACACTTCTGGAATTAACAGTGGGGTGTACAGTGCCACAAAGGCGGCCGTTAAGATGATTAGTGATTCTCTTAGAGAGGAAGAGGCTAAAGCCAAGTCTGGTATTCGGGTGACTATGATTTCACCCGGTGCGGTCGTTACCGAATTGCCTAATCATATTACCGATCCAGACATCAAGAAGCAGTTTGAGTCATACGACTTGACGCCGCTTAGTCCCAAACGGATTGCGCAATCCATCCTGTACGCCATTGACATGCCCAAGGATGCCTCGGTCAACGAAATCGTGATTCGACCAACCGATCAGGTTTAGGGTTAACGCATATGAAACTAGATGTGTCAAAGCACGTTCTACGGGATGGTTCGTTTTTAATCATCGCCATCCTGTCAATCATGCAGTTTGCGCGCTACGTCTACACCCAGGAGTATTTGCGTTCGGCTAAGTACCTGGTGCTGTTTTTGATTACCGTTTTAATGTATGGACTAGTTCCAGATCAAGTCCTGCAGTCGATTGTCAATCTGATTATGATTGGGTTGCTCCTGATTTTTACGTGGTACGACGAACGCATTGATAAACGACGAGAAAAGAAATAAATTAATTAGACTAGTTGTTGGTTTTAACCGATAATTAGTCTTTTTTTACGGGAAAATTAACCAATCCGTGAACCATTTCCGCGATGAAGGTTGAAATTGTTAATATTTAATACTATTATTATAAAAAACAGGTTGTTCGAATTTTGTTATCTGACAATATCCGAACATTGCATATAAAATGGAGGAGAAAGTTCGATGAATTACTATCTAATCATTAACATCATTGGGGTCGCCGTGTTCCTCGGAATTGCCTTTTTGTTTTCCAAGGATCACAAGCACGTCAACTGGCGATCGGTCATTGTCGTTTTAGTCTTAAACCTCGTCATCGCGTTTCTCCTTACTCGCTTTAGTTGGGGTCGAGACGCCGTCAAGGGTGCCGCTGAAGGATTCAACTGGATTGTCCAGGTTGCTTACACTGGGATTGCCTTTGCGCTGCCAAACTGGGTGCACGTCAAACAGATGAACTTTGTGACTTCAGCACTGCTTCCAATCTTAATGATTGTTCCGTTGTTTGATATCCTTACATACTTTGGGATTTTGCCATTTATCATTAAATGGATCGGAATTGCGTTATCAAAGGTTACGGGACAACCAAAGTTCGAGTCATTTTACGCCGTTGAAATGATGTTTCTGGGAAACACGGAAGCCCTAGCTGTTTCTAGTCTGCAACTCAAGAAATTATCCAGTGAACGACTCTTAACGGTTGCCATGATGTCGATGTCTTGTATCACCGCTGCGATCGTTGGTTCGTATACCCAGATGATTCCGGGGCAATACGTTTTAACCGCGATCCCGCTTAACATCTTGAACGCCATCATCGTGACTTCACTACTGAATCCCGTTCACGTTACGCCTGAAGAAGACACAATTGCGACGATGACGGAACCCTCAGAGCAGGTTGCTGAGGAAACGGTTGCTGATAAGCCGGAAAAACCCAAGAAAGAACCGTTCTTCTCATTTTTGGGTGACTCAATCTTAGGTGCCGGTAAACTGGTATTAATCATCGCTGCTAACGTCATTGCCTTCGTGGCCCTTGCTAACTTAATTAGTAAGTTACTAGGACTCATTAATCCTTGGCTTTCTCTGCAACATTTGCTTGGAATCGTAATGTTCCCATTTGCATGGCTGATGGGGATGGACGTTAACCACGCCTTCCAGTTTGCTCAATATATGGGAACCAAGTTAGTGACCAACGAATTCGTGGTCATGGGTGCCATTGCTCCCCATATCAACAACTTACACATTTTCCCAGCTCACTACCAGGCTCAACTTTGTGTCTTCTTGACTTCCTTTGCCAACTTCAGTACCGTTGGCATGGTCATTGGATGCTTGAAAGGCCTTGTAAGTCGGGAAAAGAACGACGTTATTTCCAGAAACGTTGGATACTTAATCCTATCCGGAATCTTGGTATCATTACTCTCGGCTGGAATCGTTGGATTATTCGTTTGGTAATTATTAAATAAAATTCATGACACTTCTGATTTAATTCAGAGGTGTTTTTTGTTGTCTAGCTATAAATACGTAAGTTTAGCGAAACTTAATTTTAGTATGATACACTGAACGTAAATAATTAGGGGATGAGAATTTGAAACGAATCCATCCAAAGCTAAAGATTCGTTGGCTCGCCATCGTTTTGGTGCTAATCTCGGGGATCGTCGCCGTGACTTTCACCCATTTCGACGCACCAATGTACAAACAGACGGTGGCTCGAGTCGTAAACGTGCATAACTATGGTCGCACTTCACAAACTGATGAATTTAAGAATCATGACTACCAAGAAAACCAGAAACTGACGCTGAAAGTTTTAAACGGGGAGTACAAGGGCAAGACGATTACCGCCAACAACCAGTATTCTGGTGCCGGGGCAACCGACATGAAGTATCATGCCGGACAACAGGTCTTTATCCACGTCGCCAACAAGAACTTAAAGCCTTCGTCGATTTTGATCAACGGTTTTAAGCGGGACACCGCGGTTGTCTTCTTAATCTGGCTAACGGTGATGTTGTTGCTGGTGATTTTGAAGTTCAGTGGCTCCATGGCGCTTCTAAGTATCATCATCAACGCCGTCCTGTTCTTTTTGGCGGTCTCAATTGACGTGGGGACGAGCTTTAATCCGTTCATCTTGTTTGCCATCTTGTCGGTAATTTTCACGATTGTCACCGCCATCTTGATTTTTGGGGTGTCAAAGGAGACGGTCGTGACGATTTCGTCCACGATTCTAGGGACCGCGGTCGCAATTCTGATTGCGTTTATTGTGCTGTCAGTGACACACGAACGGGGTATGAACTTTGAGATGATGGACTACGTGACCCAGCAACGACTGCCAATCTACTTTGTTGGTTGTATGATTGGGTCACTGGGGGCCATCATGGACCTCTCGGCGGACATCACGTCCAGTCTGTTTGCGGTTTATGAGGAAGACCACAGTCTTTCGTTTTTAAAGCTCTTAAAGAACGGGCAAAACATCGGGCGGTCAATCATGGGACCGCTGATTAACGTTTTGTTCCTCATCTTCGTGGCTGGCACTTTTCCGATGATGGTGCTGTTCTTAAGAAACGGTAACAGTTGGGGCTACTCGTTTTCAATGATTATGTCACTTGGAATCATTCAAAGTCTGATTAGTGCGATTGGAATCACGCTGACGGTGCCGATTACCAGCCTGATTGCGAGTGTGCTTTGTGAAACGAAGGTGATCAAATGAGTACCATGACCGTCTTATTAATCATTCTCTTTTTCGCAATGCTGCTGGCAGGAGGCTCCAAGGGTTTCGTGGCCTTCATTGGATTACTATGTAACTTTGGATTGGTTTTCATGTCCGTGGTTTTGATTGCGTTTGGCATTCCGTACCTCTGGGTCACACTGGTTAACGCCGTCATTATCCTTGTCATTACAATTTACTTCGGTAATGAGCAAGGACGAAACGCCGACGTAGCGTTTGTGACCTCGTTAATCGTGGTGGCAATCGTAATTGCGTTGATCATTCCGGTGGAACACTGGGCGCAGGTGCAAGGTTTTGGACCCGAGAATACCGAAGATTTGGAAGGAATGTCGCTCTTAATTGGCGTGAAATTCCTAAACGTTTCGTGCGCGATGACGATTCTGAGTTGTTTGGGAGCGGTGGCCGAAGCGGCCGTTGCGATGGCCACCGGTTTAGTTGAGATTCAGGACCACAACATCAAGATTTCTGATAAGGACTTCAGTTATATCGGGGTTTCGATTGGAAAAGAAATTGTTGGAACGGCCTTTAACACCCTGTTCTTTAGTTTCTACGGGGAGCTAGTTGGTTTGTTCATCTGGTTTGCGCGTTTGCATTACAGTATCGGCATGGTCATGAACGACAAAATCTTTGCGTCAGAGTTGATCATGACGTTGATTTCGGCGATTGGAGTGGTTCTGACCATTCCCGTGACCATTGCGGTGATGTTGTATTTGAAGCATCGCAAGTTGAAGAAAGCAAATAAAGCATAAATACGTAAAAAGCATTCGATTAGTCGGATGCTTTTTATTTTTATTAAATTAGACAATTCACATGATTTTTTCTATACTTTGATGTATTAATGGATAAGGTGGTTTGAGTAATGAGTAAGAAGTGGTCATGCTGCAAGAATGATAAAAACTGTGGTTCTTTTAAATATCGAGCATTAAAATGGATAAGTAAAGTTTGTAATTGGATATGTAAAGGATTAAGGGTTGTAAAACAATATTGGATGAAAATAGTAGTTGTAATAGTCAGTATTTTAGTAGTAATCGGGTTTCTAATTAAAGCTGGAATTACTGGTGATGGATGGGCAAGTTTTTTTGGTGCTATTATTGGTATTTGTGGTGTTGTATGGCAAGTAAATAGACAAATTAAAGATCAAGCTAATTCTTTGGAAAAACAAATAAATGTTCAAAATGAGAATGTCAATAGACAAATTGAAGCTCAAAATAAAAATATAAAAAAACAAATGGATCATCAAAATAAACTATTGAAAAATCAACTGGAAGAAGAAAGACAGAACAGTTTTGATTCAGCAATTTCCACTGAAAATTTTAAAGGTTATATGAGCATTTCTAGTGATTTATTATCAATCTCGGATTTATATATTAGTTTACTTGGAGATTTACACCAGGGATATTTCAATAGAGATTCTTTAGATCGTAATAATATTAGTGTCGAAAAATTAATCAAAATTCTTATGAAAGACTCTGATACGTTTACGACATTAAATCATGTTTACCAAACAAGAACTACTGATCAGAAGAAAATAGATAAAGTAAAGAATTTTAATGATACAGTCAATAAAAAGTTATTTGAAATAAATAAAACTATAGGTGATGTTAATAATTTAATTATAAATAGTACTCAAAATATACATTTAGATGTTTTGTTAAAATATGTTGAGTCTATTATTACAGGACTTGAGTCATTATCATCCTACATTGTTAAAGGAGCTAATAATATTATAAAATGATTTGTGAACTTTATCCTTTACAACTCGCGATTTCTGTGGTTAAATTAATGCAAAATAAGAAAGGGATGAAACCAATGACAACGATTACTACGAACTATCAAAATACTTGCTGTTGCTGTACTTGTTACATGTAGGTCAGCGTTCGTAGTTTTAGATGCGGGTGTTGATCAAACACCTGTATCTAAGTGTAGTAATTTTTGTGCTCAGTTAGATACAACATTTTGTTAGTCTAACTGAGATTGGTGAATTCCAACTCAATCGAATATACTAATCTACTCTATTTACGTTGAGAAAAAGGATCAGTTAGGCTAACTTTATGGATAGTCTAACTGATTTTTTAATTGTTTCGTTTAACGAGGTTTTGGCAGAAACAGGATGGCATAGTTGAAGGGGAGAAATAGGATGAAGAAAAGATATTGGATTACCGCTTTAGTCGCAATTATCATGATTTTATTTGGATATACGTTTGTGTATCGGCCGTATCAGAAGGCACATGCACCACAATCAAACAAGAAAACCATCACGTTGGCAAGTTCACCCGGTCCTTACAGTGACCTGTTTATGAAGGGTATCAAACCCATTCTTGAAAAAGACGGTTATAAGGTTAAAAATAAGTCATTCTCCGTCTTACTGAATGCTGACATGGCATTAAACCAGGGTCAGGTTGACTTAAACGTTGAACAACACGGCGCCTACATGAATAACTTTAACAAGGAAAATCATGGTAATTTGGTTGCCTTGACTAAGGTGCCAACCATTCCAACTGGGATTTATCCGGCCAAAAAGCACAGCTTAAAGGACGTTAAGAAGGGTGACACGGTTGCCATTCCAAATGATCCATCCAACATGTCACGGGCTTTTCTAGTAATGGAAAAAGCCGGTTGGATTAAGCTGAAGAAAGGCGTGGATCCCATCAAGGCCACTAAAAATGACATCATCGACAACAAGTACGACCTGAAGTTTGACGAGATGGATTCGGCCAACGAACCACGTTCCAGAAACAGTGTTGATTATGCCATCATCCCTGGTTCTGATACTTACGGGGCTAAGATTCCCGCTAGTTCAATGCTTCTGCGTGAAAATCCACAGAGTCAGTACATGCTGCTAGCAGTTGTAAACAAGAAGAATGAGCACACCAAGTGGGCCCAGGACATCAAGAAAGCTTACAATTCCAAGCAGTTCATGAATTACATGAAGAAACATAATCAGGACCACGAGTGGGAAATTCCTGAGAAATAATTGAACACTGTGTCTAAAAATACGATCAAATCCTCCCAATGTTTGGAGGATTTTTTTGTTTCACGTGAAACTTATTCCACACAAAAACAGGCCAACCTCACAGTTGACCTGTTTTTTCTAAGTATTGCCAATCCTACTTGTTATCTTTGTTTAAAGCAATGTTCTTAAGGGCTTCAAAAGCATCGATGTCGATTTCTTCAGTAGTATTGTTGTTGAAAGTAACTTGGTATGAAATGATGTTACCTTCTGATTCGCGGGGATGGATTGAGTTCACGTTGTTCACGTTAATCAAACGACCATCGCCAGTTTCAACTAATCCAGAAAAGTTCATGTTCTTCACCTCCTTACTAGTATTATTACATATGACGCGCCAAAAGATAACCAATAATACGCTCAATTGCCGTTAAATTGGGAATTTATTGCCTTTTGTTAATTTCATGATTTACATTAAAAAGACTTAGTAAATTTAGTAAGCGTTTTTATTGCAACCGTTTTCATATGGGAGTATATTAGGGTCAACAAAAGAATTAAGTACTTTTGGGAGGAAGAAATTATGACAGATGTAAAGAAAATTCCTGCAGCAGTAGCAATGCTTAAAGTTATTGAATCATATGGCGTTAAGGACGTTTATGGATACCCTGGTGGTTCCATTAACTCAACGCTTGCTGCGCTCGATCAAGAAAAAGATAACATTAATTACGTACAAATTCGACACGAACAGGTTGGTGCTTTAACGGCCGCTGCTCACGCTAAATTAACTGGTAAAATCGGGGTTGCCTTTGGGTCCGCTGGTCCTGGTGCGGTTAACCTACTAAACGGCTTGTATGACGCTAAAGAAGATCACGCTCCAGTCCTTGCCATCGTTGGCCAAGTTGGTCACGACAACATGAACTACAATTACTTCCAAGAATTTCCAGAGACCCCAATGTTCTCTGATGTTTCGGTTTATGACCGTATCGTAATGACTCCTGAAAGCTTGCCACACGTTGTTGACCGTGCGATTCACGAAGCATACGCAAAGAAGGGTGTTGCCGTAGTTGTCATTCCAAATGACTTTGGTTTTGAAGAAATCCCCGATGTTCCGTACAGTTCTGCATCAAAGACTTATGACAAGCCAGCTCCAGAACCAGTCGCAACCGATGACGAAGTAAGTCAAGCCCTTAAGATGATTAAAAATGCTAAACGTCCAGTGCTTCACGTTGGTCGTGGAATCAAGGGCAACGGCGACAAGTTAATCGAACTTTCAAAGAAACTCCAGATTCCAGTTATTATGGACGGATTAGCTTTAGGCTACGTTGACGCCAACTACGAAGCTAACCTTGGAACCGCCAACCGTGCCGCATCAAAGGCCGCTGACGAAATCTTAAGTACCGCTGACCTAGTTATCGCCATTGGTGGGGACTTCCCATTCGCTAAATCAGTTTATGCAAGTCACAAATTCGCTTACATCCAAGTTGATGACTCTCAAATCCAACTTGGTCGTCACCACGAAGTTGACCTCCCAATCTGGTCTGACGCTGGTTCATTTGTTGACAAGGCATTGGCTCAAAGTGAAAAAGTTGCTCCAAGTCCATTCTACAAGGCCGCCGTTGCTGATCAAGCTAACTGGATGGAGTACATTCACAAGATGTTAAACATTGGCAGTGACGAAACCGATGAGAGTAATGGTAGTTTCATGGAAGAATTCAAGGACTTTGGTAAACACTTGAAGGACACCATGACTAACGCTAACTCAACCATGCCAGTTGCCCCAATCTACAAACAAATTAACCGAGTAGCCGACAAAGATGCCGTCTTCTCAATCGACGTTGGTGACAACATCATCAACAGTTTCAGATACTTGGACATTCAACCAACTAACAAGTGGGTCATCTCCGCATTGTTCGCAACGATGGGTTCTGGACTTCCTGGTGCCATTGCTGCTAAGAAAGCTTACCCAGATCGTCAAGTCTTTAACATTGCCGGTGACGGTGCCCTTTCAATGGTTATCCAAGACTTAGTAACCTTGACGAAGTATCAACTTCCAGTTATTAACGTGGTTACTTCAAACGAAGACTTAGGCTTCATCGAAGGTGAACAAGAAGACTTACCAATGCAATTCTTCGGCCTTCAACTTCAAGGTCAAAGCTTTGAATTGATTGCTAAGGGAATGGGAATTGACGCTACAACTGTTCACAACGTTTCTGAACTTCCTGCTGCATTTGACAAAGCCGTTAAGGTTACCAAAGCTGGTCACCCATTCTTGATTGACGCAAAGATTAACCAAGACCGTGGACTTCCAGTTGAAGATTTGATCGTTAAGATTGAAAATGGTCAAATCGTTGAAACCATCAGTCCAAATTACAAGAAGGACAAGAATGACAACAAGACTTACACATTACCAGAATTCTTCGCAGAATATGGTGGCGAAGGCTTGTTACCACTTAAAGACTTCTTCGACAAATACGATGTTCAACTTTAATAAGTAAGAAAAAGAGCTCTCATTGAGAGCTCTTTTTTTGTGGATTTAGTTATACTCGTAATTCGTCAAAAATAGACTAGAAGAACGCTAGGTCAGGGTAAAGATGATGGACAATATGGCGTCGTCAACTTCCCATTCTTGATTTAGAACCTAGTCTTAAAAGTTGATAGGGTCAAGGATTGGTCTTTCACAGCCAAACATCACTTAAAACAGCTGTATAAAATCCAAGAAAATGCAGTCAGAATTGAGAAAATAATTCCCCAGAGTGGAAAGAAATAGATAATTATCAAGCTGACTAGAGCACAACCTACTTCAATTGTTAAGTGGTAGCGATTAATTCGTTTGTGGTGTTTAAATTGTTCATTAGAGAATGTTTGTTCGTTACTTTTGACTAGAAGGTAATCTAATAAGTAGTAAGACAGGTACCATACGATGAAAACGAAGAAGTAAAAATACTCGGTATGCCGACTAAATGGGAAACGGGACACCCATGCTGTTGCCATTGGAGCTGGTGACATGCACAAAAGAAAGAGCAAGTTACTCCAGAATGCAGGCTTAGAGACAACCTTTATTGAATTGAAGGTATTCATTAAATTGTACCATCCAGTACTGATCAGGAGAGCACTGATAATGAAAGCGGCAAAGTAAGGTAATTGTTCGATAATTCCACTAAAACTCGCAGTTTCTGGAACTTTGATTTCTAGAATCATTATGGTCATGATAATGGCTATGACCGCGTCATCATATGCTTCCACTCGACTTTTGGGCATATTAGTCACTCCTTTTTAATAATATAAAAATATACTATATCTTTAAGATTAGTCAAGATGAAAATGTTTTAGTGGGTAGTACAGAGCTCTAAGTTATATTTAGTATTATGTAATGCGAACTATAAAGGGCGCAAAAACTTGAGCAAATTCCTCAGCTCACGGCGATTTAATGGTATGATGAAAGTAATCACAAGAGGATATCGGAGATGAAATATAATGAGTTTTAAAGGATTTGTTAATTGGTTTTTAGTTGTTTTTTGGATCGTGACTTTCGTGGTGTTAGCCATGGGTTTCAGTATGGTCTCAATGTATATGATGGTGATCGGAATGCTGATTCACAGTTTAAATTGTGTCCTAGGAGATAAAATTTAAAGGAGGAATTAGATGTTTAAACCAATTTTATTGATTATTGCAGTGATTGCCTTAATCATTGCGTGTTATTTGTATTGGACGAATCGCGATCGGGCCGTTGATAAGAGTTATATCAAGAGCTGGACGTACTGCGTCTTTGTTGTATGTATGCTAGTTGCTGTTGTAACTTTTGCCATCGCCACCAGAAACATTTTGTCAGTTGCTGGCTTTGTGATTGCCTTCGTCCTGTTTGTTTACTACTTGGTTCGCTACTTTATGGCTGCTTTAGGTAAGGGATACAGCTGGGATCAGACGGTCTTCATTAAGTATTTTAGAAGAGCCGTGTATGCACTACTTGCGACTTTGATCTTCTTCATTGCGTTCTATTGCTCATCAAATAACCAGTTGGATATGTTGCATCATCGAGAAATCACTTCACATCTCCAGATGAAGCATAAGAAGACGCATAAGGAAAAGATGAGAATGGAGAAGAAGGATAAGAAAACGGAAATGAAATAGTAATGGGAAGCCCTGTAGTGGGGCTTTTTGTGTATTAAATTATATGAAGGGTCTTGTGTATTTAATGGATATTAGTTATAAAGATTCAGAATTGACTAATTTAATAAAAAATATAAGTAATTTATTAGATAATGGTAAATATGATAATGTTTTTGATAAAATGCGTGAAATAGCTAATGGATTAAACGATCAAAACGCTAAAGATGTTGTAGATAGTTCAATAGTGGAAGATAGTAGTTCTTTGGATTCTGCTAGAGGAAGGGAATTACCTTACCTTTTAGGGATAGAAAGTCCTAATCTAAATTATACTTATGAATTAAAGGAAAGGATAAAATTAAGATCATCAACTACGCCAGTTTTGGTATATCCATATAGAAAAGATAGATTAGATTATTCAGTAAAAACATTTGATCCTAGAGTAATAGAATATAATGATTTTACTTATCTTTATCCCTTGAATTTGGTAAATGTTGTAAGCGGTAAAAATCATTATATTTATTGTCTAATTTATAAAAAAATACCGTTTTACATCCCTGTAAATCAAATTGCTAATTATGATTATTTATATGATTTACAATATTTTGATGGATATTCTTTTAGAAAAATGAATAATCATAAATTATTCAATATTTTCCCAGATAAAAAGATAAAAAACAAAAATTGGAAGAAAAAATATAGAAGATATGGTTATTTGTTTGAAATAGGAAGAAAGCTTAAGGAACATCGTGATGTTTTTCCTACTAGGGTTAATAAAGTTATTGATAATCATGGAGAATATTTGAAAGACAAAAAGCTTTCACCAAAAGAATTAATGATAGAACAAAATCAAAATTTGATTACAGAAATTCTCAGTAAATATGGCAATACAGGGTATATTTTATTCACGCATAAAAACTTAGAAGATGTTGATACGGAGATTGATAATATATGGCATGGTACATTTTTACATTTGAACAATAATAATAATATTAATTGTTCGATGGATGATTTAAGAATTAAAAATAGATCTCTTAGGGATTTAAGAAATGAAATGCATAAACTTTTCATTAAGGATAAGGAAAAGTAACAAATATTAGTTAGAGTTAATCTCTGTGGGTGATATTTATATTGAAAAAAGACTCTTTAATCAAAATAGTTACATTTATTTCTAAACCAGAAAATTGCGTTATTTTAATAGCTGCTTTTTTAACATCAATAGTAATTTTATTATTAAATTTACTTCCATTTTCATTAAAAAAAACATTAGGTATTAATAATATGTTATTAAAATATAATTTTTGGATAATTCTTGTATTTCTAATATCACTTTTTTTGTTGATTTGTCAGATTGCATCGTTTTTAATAAGATGTTGGAATAATAAAAGAGACAACGAAAAGGTAGATAAGTCTTGCATGAATTTAACAAATGATCCTTATTGTTGGAAAATACTTTTAAAGTTATATGATGCACATGGAGGAGCCATATTGTTAAACGAATACAATCAAAATGTTTTAAAGTTGAGAAATGCTAAGCTTATCACAAGAATTAGCGGTCAAACTATATCTTCTCTATATAATTGGCAAAGTGCTAACTTTCTGTATGTGTTAAACCCCAATGCAGAAAAATATATTAAAGCTAAACTGAACAGTGAAATGAAAAATGATTATTAAATAAATATGATTTTTCATACAAGTTTTCTTTAAATTACTTTATTTCCTATGGTAAAATTATTATCGTGAAAAATTTCATTTTTACGTACTTTACTGTGCGTACGATAATATTCTACTTGGAGGTTAACGTTCATGAACGTTATGCAAGCAATTGAGAAGACCGTCACTAATGCGGGAATCATTAGTTCGATCACCTCAACAATTTTCATTATTTTACTTGGTTTCTTTTTACGTAAGAAGAACATTTTTACCGACAAATTCGGGAAGATGTTGTCAAAGGTCGTACTGACCGTCGCCATTCCAGCTTTGGCACTGAACTCATTCATGCAGCCAATCAACGATGATACCTTGAAAGAAGGAATGAATGTCCTATTATGGGGTTTCATCATTTACATCATCTTGATTTTCGTTGCGCCACTGCTTTATCCCAAACAAGACAAGGATAAAAAAGAAGTGATGGGAATTTTAACGACGTTTGGTTCCACGACTTTCTTTGGAATTCCGATCGTTGGTGCAGTCTTTGGACCCAAAGGAATTATGTACAGTTCCATTTTCAACATTGGTTACCGGGTTTTCCTTTATTCATACGCCTACATCAGAATGTCAGGTTTGAAGATGGAAATGAAAAACATCAAGAAAATGTTTCTAAATCCGGTTGTAATTGCAACTTTCCTCGGGCTTTTTCTGTGGCTAGGACAAAACTATGTTCCACATGTAACAGTCCAAACGATGTTAAATGGAATTCCTGGCAAAGGTACGAGTAGTGTGGCCTTCTATCGAATTGACCAAACCGCCTTGTGGCTCTGGAAACCGTTGAACTACTTAGCGCAACTATCCTCTCCACTTGCTTGGTTATCAATCGGTGTTACGCTTGGTTCCATTTCATTCAAGCAGGCCGCTTCCAACAAGCTTTCTTGGTACTACAGTTGGAACAAGGTTATCATTGTGCCATTGTTCAACCTGATTGCTTTGACTGCACTTTCAATGCTGGGCATCATGCCAATGAGCTACGTGGCCATTGCAACGATTGTCATCATGATGGCAACCCCAACTGCCACGGTTGCTTCAGCATACGCAATTAGTTTCAATCGGGATCCAGTCTTGGCTTCCAACGCATCGTTCTTGTCGACTATTCTGTCAGTGATCATGATGCCAATTTGGATTGCGCTGCTGGAAGTCATTAATAACTCCGGGATTATCAAATAATGGGTGATAAAATGTTCAAAATTACTGCGTACGGGGTGCGTCCCGTTGAAGTCAGTTACTTCAAAGATTTGAATAAATACGATTATGAATTGAACCTGGTTTCAGAAATGTTAAATCGCGACAACGCCATTGATTCCAAAGGGTCAAAAGGGGTGTTAGTTCGTGGAAATTGTCTGACTGACCGGGAAAATTTACAGAAATTTGCCGACTGGGGTATTAAGTATGTCTTCACACGCACGGTTGGATACGACCATATTGACATGAAGGCTGCCAAGGAACTTGGCATCAAGGTCGCTCGCGTTCCCGGATATTCGCCATATGCTGTGGCTGAACTAGCAATGACTCTCGGAATGAGTCTATTTCGTAAAGTAGCTTCCGAAATCAACGCCACTCACGCTGGCAATTTTATCGTCAATGATTCGTACTTTAGTCGTGAGATTCATTCTAGTACCGTTGGAATTATCGGTGCGGGCCGCATTGGTCGTGCTGAAGCTAGTTTGTACAGTGGAATGGGTGCAACCGTGCTCGCTAACGACGGTCACAAGGTTAACGCTCCTGAAATCGATGAATACGTCCCCATTGATGAACTATTGAAGCGGTCTGACATTGTTTCACTGCACGTTCCCTACATTAAAGGTGAAACTGATAACTTAATCAGTACCGCCCAAATCAATTTAATGAAAGACGATGCCATTTTGGTTAATACGGCTCGTGGTCAAGTGGTTGACTTAAAAGCCGTCGATAATGCTCTTGCGTCCGGCACATTAGGTGGATATGGTTCTGACGTGTTAATTGATGAAGCTAACATTTTTGGTCACGAATTCAAAGGGATCGACAATATTAAGAACCAGGAAGTCGTTAACCTAATGAAAAAGTATCCAAACGCAATTGTGACGCCGCACGTTGGTTCGTTTACGGAACCGGCTTTGACGGACATGATTACCGTTAGTTACGACAATTTTCATGAAATGTTGACGACGGGTAAGTCGAAGAACGAGACTTAAGATTAAAAGTGAATATTAATTTTAGTCAGTATTTAACAATTATTGAGAGTGTCTTTTTTTAAGACATTCTTTTTAGTTTTACTTTTTATTCTATATGGTATAATCATCACTATAAAAAATTTCATTTTTTACGTATGAAGAGAGATGATACTACATGAAAGTGGTTAATTGTAATAATTTCAAAGTGAACTTTGAAACGTACATGGATCAAGCTATGAAGGACGATGAAGAGGTTACCATTCATTGTGAGAATGGTGAGAATTTGAAGTTCTTGGAACATTCGAAGAAGCAATTGAAAAATGGAAAAACGAATTATTTTAAATAATAGTTAATTTAACATAATTATGCTGTATAATAACAAATGAAGATTATACAATCTACTCATCGATTTAATAGGGTGATGGGACTGAGTTTATCAGCTAAAAGTTGATGAACTCTTTTTTAGTTGTTATATAGTATGATTGAATTACTATTTAACTAAGTTATAATATATTTATAACAAGTAATACATGATCACCGGTTTTCGGTAGAATTGATGATCGAGAGCTCATCGGTCTGTCGCTGATGAGCTCTTTTTTTATCCATAAAACTACATAAAAAGGCTGAAACCTAAATCGGTTTCAGCCTTTTTGGTACTATAGGTCTCGCTAATGTGGAGACATTGACAAGATGGTGCCATTCCCACTAACGCAGGGAGCCTCGTTACTTCTATGATACCATTTCAATTTAATTAAATAAATGCCGTAATGGCGGAAGCAAAGACAATGAGAACTAACCCGAGGTAGGTCAGAGTCATTTCCTTTGGCGTCTTCTTCTGGTGCAAGAAGTAAATTCCGGTCAGAGTGGAAACGAGGACGGCTAATTGACCCAGAACGTTGGCAGTGGCCAATCCGTTCATGTCAGGTTGAGCTGAGATTAAGTACATTAACATACCAAAGCCTTGCGATAATCCAGCGAGAATGTTCTTGTATGAAACGGATTGAATGAAGACATTTTCGTCTTTTAGGTTCCACAAATCGTAAATCACGGCACATAGTACCATTCCGATGGCCTGGGGAAGAAACGCATGGTTCCCGTCCATGGCTTGCATGTTTGGCAATAAAGCCTTCATTGATGGCATGATGACCACCTGTGGAGCGGCTGAGTAAACTAAGTATCCAAGGGCACCAATCAGCTGAAAGATCGTAGCTTTCTTTAAAGCACCCTTATTGGTGGATTCTGGGTTTTGGACCCAAGCAGTGAGGGTCGCACCAAGGATTACGATAACTAGGGCAGTAAATCCTAAGACTTTTCCGATAATGCCAGTCCAGTCGCCTAGAACAAAGACTCCCCAAAGCGACGTCAGAATCAGCTGAAAGGCCGTGGTAATCGGCATTACTCGTGATGATCCAACTAACTTAAAACCCTTGAACTGCATGATCTGACCAAAGCCCCAGCCAAGTCCAGAAATAATTCCAAAAGTGGTACTGATCCAGCCGGGAAGGGCTAATCCTTCAATGAAAAACAGGACGACCGCAAAGACTAAGGTTCCAAGGGTGGCACCTAAGATTTGGTTGGCGGGTTTTCCACCAACCTTCGAAGCAATCGTGGGGAAAAGTCCCCAACCGACCATTGGTCCTAAACCAATTAATATCGCTAGCCAATTCATAATAATAACCTCCTAAAGTGTGTGAATGAATTTTTGAAACGCTGCGGTCCCCTGGTCATCAAGCTTGAAGACCCCGGCGTTTTCCAAGACGTGCATAAAGGTAATCCCGACTTCTTTATCGATCACGTCTTGGACGTTGTCGGGATTGAGTTGGTAATTTTGTTTAAGTTGATTGGCCCAGGGAACGTGGTAGTCGGCGATGTCGTTGGGCTGATTAAGTAAATACTTCTTGACCTCGGCCAGTTCGGATTTCAAACGGGCGGGTAGAATGGCCCGTCCCATCACTTCAATCAGGCCAATGTTTTCCTTTTTGATGTGTTGGTATTCGGCGTGGGGATGAAAAATGCCATCGGGATACTTCTTGGACGTCTGGTTATCACGCAGAACCACGTAGACCTCAAACTGCTCCTGTTCGTTCATGCGGACAATCGGTGTGACCGTGTGATGCGGTGTTCCGTTTGTTTCGGCGCGGACATCGACGGATGGATCCGAATACTTGCGCCATTCATTTAAGATATGAGTCGCAAAATCAATCAGTTCCTGTTTATCGGTCCCAGTCAGGCGAATCGTCGACATCGGCCAATTCAGAACTTCGGCTTTGACATCTGGATACTGGTCCAGGTCAAAGGCAAACCGGGTCTGTGCTTTCATCATTGGGAAGGTATGATAGCCACCCTGGTAGTGTTCGTGACTCAGAATTGAACCACCCACGATTGGCAGGTCTGCATTACTCCCCATAAAGTACGCAGGGAACATCGAAACAATTTCAGTTAGATTGAAAAACGTCTGCGCGCTAATTTTCATCGGCTCGTGAACATCATCCAAAAAGATGCAGTGCTGATCAAAGTAGGAGTACGGTGAATACTGAAAGCCCCACGGCTTCCCGCCGACTAAAACATCAATGATGCGGTGATTGACCCGCACCGGAATTTGCGAATTACCGTAGTAACCCTCGGTTTGAGCGCACAGGTTGCACTCGGGATAACCAAAGTGGGTGTTTTGACCGGCCTTGGCAATGTCCTTGGGGTCCTTCTCCGGTTTCGACAGGTTAATCGTGATTTCCAGATCCCCAAACTTGGTGTCAATGTCCCAGAGCAGGTTCTTCTTGATGCGAGCGGTTTTAATGTAGTTATTTTGTTGGCTTAAATTGTAAAAATAGTTTGTGGCCCGATCTGGAGCCTGCTGATACAGGTTCCAGAACTTGTCATTGACTGCACTTGGAAGCGGGGTGTAGAGATTAGTCAGTTCCGCTTCTAACAGTTCACGGTTTTTGAGGGTATCGTCAATTTGACCATTCTTAACGGCCACGTCGATTAGCTGGTCGACCGTTGCCAATAATTGGTCAGATAAATTCGGACTGGACACGTTCTTTTCACCAACCAGATGGTAAAGATAATTTATGAGATACGTGCGATCCGTTGGTCGGTACGTTTGTCCAGTATCAATGACTTGGTTCACGTAGTGTTCAACGAGATTTTCCATGTTGTTCACCTCACCTAAATCTGGATTTCTTTAGGGCCATCTGAGATGTTGGCGATGTAAAAGTCAGCGTCGTAGCCGAAGCGGTATTTGTAGGTGTCACCAACGTTCTTGGTGAAGCTTGCGACTTGGTCGGATGGAACAATCGCAATCGCACAACCACCGAAGCCAGCACCGATCATTCGTGATCCAACGGCACCGTTCTTCCAAGCTTCATGAACTAGCGTATCCAAGTTCGGACCAGTGACTTCGTAGTCGTATTCTAGTGAAATGTGAGAAGCGTTCACCAGTCGACCAAATTCAGCAATAGCGTTGTTGCGTAAAGCCTTCACGGCTCTTAAGGTTCGTTGGTTTTCAGAAACGGCATGACGGGCTCGTTTCAACAACGTTGCGTCATTAATGGTGTAGGTGTATTCGTCGAATTCATCATTTGACATGGCACCAAATGAGGAGAAGTCGGCCACCTGATTGACGAGTTTTAGGGCGTCCTCACACTCTTGTCGCCGTTCGTTGTACTTGGAATCTTTGAGTCCTCGTTTTTTGTTGGTATTCATGATGACGATTTTGTCGTTTCCGAGTTTAATCGGCACGAACTCGCTCTTCATCGTGTTGGTGTCCAGCAGAATGGCCGTGTCTTTTTTGCCCATCTCAACGGCGTACTGGTCCATGATGCCGGAATTCACACCGATGTCGGTGTTTTCCACGTGCTGTCCGAGTTTGGCTAGTTCTGGTCCCGAGAAGACGTCATTAAACTGGTCGTTTAAAATCTTGCCAAACAACATCTCAATGGAAGCAGAGGATGATAATCCTGATTCATCCGGTAAAGTGCCGTAAATTAGAATGTTGAAACCATGATCCAGCTTGTGACCCTTGTCGGCAAAGGCCTTAAACATGCCTTTGGGGTAGTTAATCCAGCCATCATCGTGGTTAATTGTTAGGTCGTCGATTTGAAACGAGTTGACTCCCGTATCCGGGAAGTTCTCCGAATAGATGTTGACCTGTTTGTCGTTACTCGGAGTCACCACGGTGTACGTTCCGAGGCTAATGGCACACGGGAAGACGTGACCACCGTTGTAATCGGTGTGCTCGCCAATTAGGTTGATTCGGCCGGGCGCGAAATACGCCTTGGTCGGTTCCTGTGAATACAAGTCTTGAAATTTATCCTTTAAATTACTAATAATTTTGTTAGTTGAAGTTATTTTCTCGGTCATTTAAAACATCTCCTTAGAAATCATTTCATTTGTAGTGATTTCTATTTTGAGAGTAAGCGTTTTCATATGGTAAGTCAAGATTTTTTATCTTATAAAATAAATTGTGTGAATGGCCCAAACCGTTAATTTGTTGCGTATGTAAGCGATTTACATAGTCAAACAATTCGTTATACTGAAATTGTGATCACATTGAATTTGTTAAAAAAGCAACAATTTAAGCAATAGGAGGATGGTTATGGATAAATCAAAATCAAAACCTAAGAAGGACACCCTTCCGCGGCTAAGTTTGTATACAATTTTTGCGATGACGTTTGGCTTCTTTGGAGTCAGTATGGCATTTTCGCTTCAAAGTTCACAGATGGGACGGATCTTTCAGACCATTGGTGCCGATCCAACTAAATTAGGATTCTTTTTCCTACTACCACCGTTGGCTGGAATGATTATACAGCCCTTAATTGGGAAATATTCAGATGTCACTTGGAATCGGTTTGGTAGAAGAATGCCATACTTACTAGTGGGTGCTCCAGTAGCTGCCATCGTGTTGGTATTATTGCCAAACGCTGGATCCTTTGGATTTGGTTACGGATCGTTTGCCGCTTTGCTTTTTGGTGCTATCACAATTGCTGTGATGGATGTTTCGTCAAATGCATGTATGCAACCTTCCAAGATGATTGTTGGTGACATGGTAAATGAAGATCAAAAGGATTTGACCTGGTCATGGCAGCAGTCCTATGCCAATCTAGGTGGAGTGTTTGCGACGTTATTGCCATTTATTTTAACGGCAATTGGAATTTCTAACGTTGCCCCAAAAGGTGTGGTTCCGTTATCGGTTAAGATGTCTTTTTACATCGCTGCCGCAGTTCTTTTAATCATGTCATTGTATACGGTATTATCGGTTCACGAATACAGTCCGACGGTCTACGCTAAATACCATGGGATTGACGTTAACAGTCAAAAAACTAAGAGTAGTTTAATTAAATTGTTAAGAACTGCTCCTCGTCCGTTTTGGGAAGTTTCGTTCGTCCAATTCTTTAGTTGGTTTGCTTTTCAATACTTATGGACTTACGGAACGGGTTCAATTGCCAAGACGATTTGGCATGTCACTGATCCAACTTCTGCTGCATACCAAGCAGCCGGGAACTGGTTTGGAATTTTGTCAGGAATTGAGGGACTGGCTGCTGCTATCTTTGGTTTCTTGGTTCTATCACGAACTAAACCCAATTCACGTAAAATGTGGTATCGAATTGGATTGTTTGCCGGTGGGGTTGGATTTGTTTGGTTGTCATTTATTCATTCCCAAGCTCTTTCAGTGTTAGCCTTTGTTTTAATCGGAATTTCCTTTTTGGCAATGCAATCTGAGTCTTTGTCAATCGTTACCGGAGCTTTAAACGGTGAGGACGAAGGTGCTTACTTAGGACTCTTTAATATTAGTATCTGTATGCCACAGATCATCGCATCGTTGGCCAGCTTTGTGATCTTACCATTAATTGGTAAATCAATGCCGGGGATGATTTTGGTAGCTGGAATTATGATGTTGATTGGAGTATTAGCTGTTAGTGCTATTCACGTGAAACCAATTGTAACTTCAAAATAAGATTTAATTTAGGAGTTTGTTATGAAAAATTATCAATGGTGGAAAATGCAAAAGAAATCCGTCAGAATTATAATGATATCGAAAGTGAGTTGCGCACTTATGAAACAAGAATTTATTTAAGTAAATAAAAATGGGCTCATCAAACCATACCTTGATGAGCCTATTCTTGGTGAAAATTGATTTGAGAGGTGGAAATGATGAAAGATAAACAATGGTGGAAAAATGCAGTGGTGTACCAAGTTTACCCACAAAGTTTTCAGGATAGTAACGGTGATGGAGTCGGTGATTTAAATGGTATTAGAGAACGGTTGCCGTACATTAAAAAGTTAGGAGCCAATGTCATCTGGCTTAATCCCATTTATGAGTCGCCAGAAGAAGATAACGGTTATGACATCTCAGATTATCGCAAAATTAATCCGAAGTACGGCGACATGAAGTCATTTCAGAGGTTATTAGACCGGGCTCATGAACTAGGCATTAAAATTGTGATGGACTTAGTTGTTAATCACACATCCGATCAGCACAAGTGGTTTCAGGAAAGTCGGAAATCAAAAGACAATCCGTACCGCGATTATTACTACTGGCGTGATCCAGTTGACGGTCACGCCCCAAATGACTGGGGTTCCTTTTTCAACGGTTCAACGTGGAAGTATGATGAACAGACGGGTCAGTACTACCTGCACCTCTTTGCGGACGGTCAACCTGATTTGAACTGGGAAAATCCCAAAGTTAGAGAAGAAGTTAAAAGTCTGATGAAGTTCTGGTTAGATAAGGGTGTTGACGGTTTTCGAATGGACGCCATTAACTTGATTTCCAAGCCCAAAGGATTGCCAAACATGCCGAAAGCTGCCAATGCTAAATATTCGGCACCGGGTGCTGGGGTGTTGAATGGACCACGCTTAAGCGAATTCCTACGCGAGTTGAATACCGACGTCTTGTCTAAGTATGACATCATGACGGTTGGAGAAATGTCAGGGACTAACCCAGAACAAGCCATTGAATACACTGGCTTTAACGCGCATGAGTTGAACATGGTTTTCCAGTTCCAGCACGTTGAGCTGTCGCCCAACCCAGATCCAAGACTGGGAAAGTGGAACGATCAACCAATTAAGTTAACTGAACTAAAGCAAGTCTTTAATAACTGGCAAACGAAGCTAAATGGTAAGGGTTGGAATTCACTTTACTGGAGTAATCATGACCAACCACGCGCGGTGAGTCGGTTTGCCACCGATGATCCCAAGTATCGTGTATTGGCTGCTAAAATGCTTGGCACCACGCTTCACATGATGCAAGGAACGCCATACATCTTTGAGGGTGAAGAACTTGGGATGACGAACGCTCATAAAGAGGACTTGAGTCAGTATGAAGACATTGAAACAATTAATGCTTATGACCAGTATGTCAAAAAAGAAAAGATTGTTTCGCCAACGAAAATGATGAGTTATCTGGCTCATATGTCGCGGGATAATGCGCGAACACCAATGCAGTGGGGTACTTCCAAGAACGCTGGCTTTACTAGTGGGACACCGTGGTTTGCGGTAAATTCAAATTACAAAGAAATTAACGCTGAAGATGAGGTTGACGATCCAAACTCGGTCTTTGCCTATTATCAGAAGTTAATTGAACTACGAAAGACTAATCCGATTATCATTGAAGGTGATTTTGAACTCTTAGACCCAGACGATGAGGAGGTCTTTGCCTATAAGCGTCACTATCAAGGCGAAAATTTATTAGTTATCAGTAATTTCACTGACCATGAGGTGGAACGTGATTATGAGGTACCTGATGGTGCGGAAAAGTTGATTGGGAATTACGACGATGATGCTGGTAAGAAGCTGAGGGCGTATGAGAGTAAAGTGTATAAGATATAAAAGTAATAAATGGTCCTATAATTAAGTTAATTATAGGACCATTTATTACGTAGCATTTTGCTAGTTGCTTTTATTAATGATAAAATTCACATTGTATATGCATTTTTTTAAAATCATGAGGTGGTAACTTTTATATGAAATCAGAACTAGGATTTGAAGATGAATTAATCGATCATTTAACTAAAATTGGAAACGATAAACAGTGGCAATATGATCCTAATATTAAAACGACTGAGCAGTTATGGAATAATTTCAAAGTGATTCTTGAACAACATAATCAAGATAAATTAGATAGACCGTTAAGTATTAATGAATTTTCACAAGTTAAACGACAAATTGAGGATCTTCATACTCCATACATGGCAGGTCGTTTTTTATATGGTTTTAATGGTCAATCAGAAGTAAGTGTTGATCTAGATAATGGAAAACAGGGTATTTTAACTGTTTTTAAACAGGATCAAATTGGTGCCGGAGACAATATTTATCAAATCGTTAACCAAATTGAGAGACCTGCCAAGATCTCTGGAAGAAGAGATCGTCGTTTTGACGTTACCATGTTGATTAATGGTCTTCCTATAATTCAAATCGAAGAAAAACGAGCTGATCATCCAGTAAAAGAAGCATTTAATCAAATGCAACAGTATATTGATGAAGGTCAGTACACTGATATTTTTTCGACGCTTCAAATCCTAGTGGGAATGACACCAAATGAAACACGATACATGGCTAATACTCCATACGATGATTTTAATACGGATTTTGCTTTTCAATGGGAAAAAGAAAGTAATAATGAGCCAGTATTAAACTGGCGTGATTTTAGTAATCGAGTACTATCAATTCCCATGGCTCATGAAATGGCAACCAACTATATGATTTTAGACGGATCTAGAGGTCATCAAAGTATTAAAGTCATGCGTCCTTATCAAGTTTATGCTACAAAACGTGTCATCAATAAACTAAAAACGGCAACTTTTGAAAAAGCAGACCAAAAATTAGGTTATATTTGGCACACTACTGGTTCAGGTAAGACCATTAGTAGTTTTAAAACGGCTTGGTTAGCTTCACGTCTCCCTAATGTTGATAAAGTTGTCTTCATCGTTGATCGTAGAGCTTTAACGCAACAAACGGCTGAAAGCTATTCAGCATATGATCCTGATAGTGATGATAATAATAAAAATGGGGTAGTCGATAATACTGCCAACGTCAGAGATTTAGCTAAAAAGTTGAAAAGTAACGGTAATGGAATTGTTGTAACATCAATTCAAAAGCTAGATAAATTAGTTCAAAGAAAAACCAAATTACCTGATAAAAATATTTTGTTCATTGTCGATGAAGCTCATCGTTCCACTAGTGGAGATATGTTGCAACGTGCTAAAGATGCATTTCCACATTCTGAATGGGTTGGATATACAGGAACACCGAAATTTGCTGATAAAAATGGTAAAAGTGATGGACCCACGACTCGAGAAATTTTTGGTGATTTGCTTCATGCTTATACCATTCGTCAGGCAATTGCCGACCATAATGTGCTTGGATTTAAAGTGGACTTCAACACTACCTTGCCAGAATCAATTTTAAGGACTCAGTATTTACCTGAATTTTATCGACAGAAGTATCCCAAATGGTCGCAAGAAAAAATTAATAATAAGATCAATAATCTTACTCAGGCCGACATGGACGACCAAGTGTCAAGTAGTGTCTATGATTATAATGAAGACCATATTAATAAAGTAGTTGATGATATTCTTTTAAAGTGGAAGAATCGCTCTGTTGATTACCGATATAGTGCCATCTTGACGACTCATGTTGGTGGGATGGCTTCATCATCTAAAATGGCTAAAATGTATTATGATGCAATTACTAAGAAAACAGCCAATTCTGATCATCCATTAAAAGTCGCGGTAACTTTTAGTAACGATAATTCCAACAAAGACAATATGGGAGAAACTAATCGGAATTTACGTGATGCCATAAAACAATATAATCAAACGTTTGGGACAAATTTTGATGATACCACTTTTAAAGAATACCGCGAAGATGTGATGGCAAGACTTAATCGTAGTGCTTCAGATGGTAATTATCTTGAGCTAGTAATTGTAGTGGATCAACTTTTAACTGGATTTGACGCCCCGACATTAAATACGTTATATGTCGATCGAACTTTGCGTGGAGCTAATTTAATTCAGGCTTATTCCAGAACTAATCGGATTCAAGACTCCAACTATAAACGATTTGGTCGTATTGTTAATTATCGATGGCCGAAATTATCTGAAGATTTGATGAATGATGCTTTGGCTGTATATGCCAACAAAGATTCTGCTAATTATCAAACCAAACTTCCAATGGATGAAGAAGCAGATGAGGCTGTAATCCTCCCTGATTATAAGGACATGATCACTGAAACGTCTGATGTGGTTGATAAGTTAGATACCTTAACCAATGGATTTCAATATATCTCACCTAGTCGTGATGAGGATAAAGAGACCTTAAAGTTATTAAAAACATACAATAATAATGTTGTAGCTTTGAAACAGTACGACGAGTACGATTATGATAATCCAAATGATTTATTAAATCAGCTTGGTATTTCTGAAGACCAGGAGGTTGCATTAACCACTAAGATCCAACGGGAATTAAAGAATACATTTAAAAAAGATGATCCTGATTTTGAGATTGACTTTAAAATGGAACATATTAATGAAATTGATGTTGATTACGATTACCTCAGAGAACTATTGGCTAAACTTGCCAATCAAGTCAACGATCAAGACGAAGATGGTGCTGTAGAAACATATAACAAATTGAACGATCTCGCCAATCAAGTTGATGAAAAATATGCTCAAAAAATCAAACGAACTGCTGAGGCAATTAAAAATGATGAAATCGATAAATCTAAACTTGGTGCTTATCCCTTAAACGGTGATGACATGAAAGATTTAATGGATAATCAGGAAGACCTATCACGACGAAGTGAGATCTTAAAATTTCGCCAAAAGTATGGATTTGTTGATGCTGATGGAACTAAGGATTTATTTAATAAGATCTTAGATCGTCACATTTATGGGAATGATGACCTTGATAACAATGGAGAATTAAAAAAGATTATTAATTTAGCTCAAAATTATTATCAGCAAGATGCCATTGATCCGGAAGTTAAGTCACTTTCAAGGATTAAATACAGAATTAACTTACGTAAAGCAGTAGAAAAATTCGCAGATAATTTAACTCAAGAATATTAAAAATAGAGAAGGAACTAAATAATGGCTGAAAAACAAACAAAAGAAGCACAAGATATAACTTCAGAATTATGGGCAATGGCGAATGAACTTCGTGGGAATATGGATGCTAGTGAATACCGGAACTATATCCTGGGTTTTATGTTCTACCGCTACTTATCTGAACGTCAGGAACAATATCAAAAAAATGCTGATTTATTTGATTTACAAGATGGTGAAACCATCAATGATGCATATGTAAAAGCTGTTAAAGAAGATCCTGATAGTTTAAAGGATTATTTGGAAGACGCTGCCGATTCACTTGGATATGCCATTGCACCTCAATATACCTGGGCTACGATTAATCAAAAAGTTGAAGATGGCACTATTACTGCCACTGACTTTCAAGAAATGTTTGATGATTTTAACCGAAACGCACAAATTAATAAAGAAGCTCGCCAAGATTTCAGTGGCATCTTTACTGATATGAATCTTAATAATTCTCGTCTAGGGAACAACATGAGTTCTAGAGCCCGTGCTCTTAACAATATCGTTAAAATGGTTAATAAATTTAACTATAACGATGCTGATGGACATGATATTCTTGGGGATGTTTATGAGTATTTAATTGCTAAATTCGCTAGTAGTTCAGGTAAAAAAGCTGGTGAATTCTATACTCCTCATGAAGTTTCTAAATTGTTGGCAGAATTAGCTACTTCTGATTTTAATGGAATTGATCATCAGTTTACGGTTTATGATCCTGCCATGGGTTCTGGTTCACTTCTTTTGACCGTTCAAGATGTGTTAAAACATAAGGGTTATGAAGGTCGAGTTAGTTTCTTTGGACAAGAATTAAACACGACAACCTATAACTTGGCACGAATGAATCTTATGATGCATGGCGTGGAATATCAAAATATGGACTTACGGAACGCCGATACGCTTGAAATGGATTGGCCAGACGGAATGGACAGTGATGGTGTCGATCATCCGCGAAACTTTGATGCTGTGGTTGCTAATCCACCATATTCTGCCCATTGGGACAATAATGAACGCAAGATGAAAGATCCACGTTTTAGAGATTTTGGTCGTTTAGCACCTAAATCAAAGGCTGACTTTGCTTTTGTTCTGCATGCTATTTATCATTTATCGAACGAAGGTAAGATGGCAATTGTTTTACCACACGGTGTTTTATTTCGTGGGGGAGCTGAAGGTACCATTAGAAAAACTTTGATTGAAAAAAATTATTTAGATGCTGTTGTTGGACTCCCAGCAAAACTTTTCTATTCAACTTCAATTCCAACGGTTGTCTTGGTATTCTCTAAGCATCGTACTAATAAAGATATCTTTTTTATTGACGCCTCAAGTGATTTTGAAAAAAGCAAGAATCAAAATGTTTTACGTCAACAAGACATTGATAAGATTGTTAAAACTTATAAGAAACGAGAAGACGTAGATAAATACGCTCATAAGGCTGACTTAGACGAAATTAAAGAGAATGAATTTAACCTTAATATTCCGCGTTATGTTGATACTTTTGAGGAAGAACCTCCTGTCGATGTTGATAAATTAGTATCAGATATTCAATCTACTGATAAAGAAATTAGTGGGTTAGAAACTGATATATCAGGTATGTTAGACGATCTTGTGGGTCAGGATGCTGTCGCTCAACAGCAGCTTGAGCAGATTAAGGAGTTATTTAAATGAAAAATGAAGAAATGACTCCAAAAATTAGATTTAAGGGATTTACTGACCCTTGGGAGCAGCGTAAGTTCTATGACAATTTAGACGATGTCTTGGATCATCGAGGTAAGACACCAAAAAAGATTGGATTGGAATGGAGTGATAATGGTAATATTCTTGCTCTTTCAGCTTTAAATGTAAAAAATGGATATATTGATAACTTAGTAGATGCACATTTTGCTGATGATAATCTTTATAAAAAATGGATGGGGGACAAAGAACTTAATGCTGGTGATGTTCTTCTTACTACAGAAGCCCCAGCTGGAAATGTCACATTGGTTCCTGATAATAAAAAATATATATTAAGTCAGAGAATAATTGCATTTAAAACAAATAAATTCAAAGTGAATAATGAGTTTTTTGAACAATACTTAAGATCTAACTTATTCCAACGACAAATTATGAAAATATCTTCTGGTGGAACGGCCAAAGGAATAAGTCAAAAAAACTTAAAAAAAATAGTAACTAGTATGCCAAAAACTATAGAAGAACAATTAAAGATCGGTATTTTTCTTTCTGATATTGATTCACTTATCGCTGCCAATGAACGTAAATTAGAACAGTTGAAACAACTAAAAAAGTTGTTAATGCAACGAATTTTTAGTCAAAATTGGAGATTTAAAGGATTTACTGACCCTTGGGAGCAGCGTAAGTTAAAAAACATATCAACGTATAGACGAGGATCTTTTCCCCAACCTTATGGAAAAAAAGAATGGTATGACGAAGAAAATGGTAAACCATTTGTGCAAGTTGTTGATGTTAATAATAATTTAAAATTAGTTAAGAACACTAAACAAAAGATTTCAAAAGTTGCTGAGTCAAAAAGTGTATTTGTAGAAACCGGGAGTATTTTAATTACAATTCAAGGAAGCATTGGAAGAGTTGCTATAACACAATATCCAGCGTATGTTGATCGAACTTTATTAATATTTCAGAAATTTAATTATCCAATTGATAAATATTTTTTTAGTATTTCACTTCAAAAATTGTTTCGTACAGAAAAACAAAAAGCTCCGGGCGGAACAATAAAAACAATTACAAAAAAAGCATTGAATAATTTTGAATTAGCACTTCCATTAATAGATGAACAAAACAAAATTGGAACTCTTTTCAAAAACTTTGACTCACTTATCGCTGCCAATGAACGTAGGATCGATGAACTCAAAAATCTGAAGAAATATTTGATGCAAAACATGTTTGTTTAAAAAATACGTATAAATGCCAAAAAATTTAAATTATGATCCTGATGAGTGAAACCTTTAGGATAAAATAAGTCGTTAGCTTTCTAACGACTTATTTTTTATGGAGGTGCTTTAATGGCACAGGATGTAAAGTTTCACGAATATTTTTATCAATGGATGAGGTTATATAAGTTAGATGCGGTAAGGGATGTTACTTATGAAAAGTACATTATGACTCATAAACAGTTGGTAAAACTGGCACCGGAACTATTGTTGTCAGACCTTAGTAGATTATCGTATCAACAACTTTTAAATGATTATGCTGAAAGTCATGAACGACAAACAACGATGGACTTTCATCGGCATTTAAAGGGATCATTGATTGATGCGCTAGAAGAGGATTTTATTGACCGTGATCCAACTAGAAAGGCGATTATTAAGGGTGTTAAACAACGGAAACACAAGATTAAGTATTTACATCAATATGAGTTACAGGCACTTTTAAACTCATTAGATTTAGGGTCTGAAGTTAATTGGGATTACTTTATTCTATTGATAACTAAGACGGGATTAAGGTTTGCTGAGGCTCTAGGAGTTACTCCAGAGGACTTTGATTTTGCTCATCAGACACTTAATATAAGTAAAACATGGAATTATAAGTCAGCTGAAGGTGGCTATGCACCAACAAAAAATCGATCTTCAGTCAGAAAGATACCCTTAGATTGGCAAACAGTAATCCAATTTTCTCAGCTAACGAAGAATTTACCGCAAGATAAGCCAGTTTTCGTTCATGGCAAGGTTTATAATGATACGATTAATCACAAGTTAGAACGACTGTGTAAAAAAGTTAATATTCCAGTTATATCGATCCATGGACTACGTCATACGCATGCATCTTTGTTATTGTATGCTGGCGTTAGTGTTGCTTCGGTAGCGAGGAGATTGGGACATTCTAATATGACGACAACGCAACAAACATATCTTCATATTATTCAAGAGTTAGAAAATCAGGATAATGATAAAGTCATGAAACATTTGGCTAGTTTGATCTAGATTGTGAAATTAAATAGCTAAAAATCTAAAAAAGTGTCCATAACTTACAGTAGGGACACTTTTTTGCTTAAGTTCATTGGCAGCGATAATATCATTTATTTTACCAAAGGAAGAACTTACGTACTTCTGTTCTTTTATATCTCTTGGCTTTTTAATAAGTATTTTTTTAACAATTTGTCCAGATAAATTTCCTTGACCGCCTTGTAAATACTTATGAATTATTTTTCCTTTATTAAAATTCAAAAATAAATACAAAAAGTAATTATCATTATCCATATCGGTATCAATGGATAAAATTGCTTGATTAATGGCCCCATCTATTTTTGCGATTCCAACTTCGCCACTTGTAGCTCCATATAAAGCGTACAAAACATTTCCCTTTTTTATAAGTTTAGTAGAAGATTCTTCTATCCCTTGTTTAGTAAGAGATAATTTTGTAATTTTAGAATTTAATTCTGATGATCTAATAAACGGAATGTCACCCCCATAATAACTTTTATGAGTAACTGATGGCGTCCCTCCTGCGTATGAATTACTAAAATCACCAAGCTTACACTGCTCCCAAAGGTAAGCTAAATACACAAAGCAAATATGCGCTTTAGTTTGGGAGCAGCGTGAGTTAGGTGAGCTTTTCCCGAATCTTTCTGATGGAAATTGGATTGAAAAAGAACACATACACGAGAATGGGAATTATAGAGTCATTCAAACAGGTAATATTGGAGTGGGAAAGTATTTAGATAATCATAAAACAGCAAAATATATAAATAATTCCGATTTTGAACAATTAAATGGGAATGAAGTATTTCCAAACGATATTTTAATTTGTAGACTTGCAGATCCAGCTGGAAGAGCTATTTTAGTTCCAAATAATCCGATTAAGATGGTTACAGTTGTCGATGTGGCAGTAGCAAGACCCAATTCAGAAAATGATTCCATGTTTTTGATTTCATTAATTAATTCTAATGAAACATTAAATAAAATAAATGCTTATGTTAGTGGATCCACTCGTAAACGAATTAGCAAGAAAAATCTACAAAAAATTAATTTAACCATTCCAAGTTTAAAAGAACAAAAACAAATTGGTAACATATTATATGTAATGGATAATATTATCGCTGCCAATGAGTATAAGTGTTTTAATTAAAACAAATTAATAATTAATTTCACAATTGTGTTTCACAGAATTATTTTACAAATATAAACTATTCAAATTTTTTAATATAGATTATTTATCAAAATATGATTAGAGTTAATTTTATATTCATAATATGACGCATATAAAAATGGTTAATGCATTTATAATTAAGTTTGCTAATCTTTTATTTCTAATTTTTATTTTTTTAGGTATCCGTTTATCTTCTTCCATAATTTTTATATGATTCATATTTACATTCTCCTTTACCTACATGTTTAGTTGCTTATGAAGAAAAAATTAAAATTTCATATTGAAGTAACATTTTGTTTATTAGAGATTGAAGTTACACTTTTTGACTTAGACTTTAAAAAATTAACAATTAAATGTATATTTTTTATGTGATTTGTATTTAGAGATACTGCTTGTTGTTTAGTATGATGATATTTTGACATTGTTTTGGGCAAAATATGTTCAGGTTCTAATTCATCTTCACTCAACTTAATATTTTGCATAACATTATACTTTGTTCTGGAAATGATTTTGATGTTATTAAATTCTGTTTTAAGATTCAATTAATTGGTAACATTCTTTACAATTTTTTTATATATAGTGTTTGATTTATTTTTATCCATAATAATATTATTAATTTGAGTATCTTTAGTAATCCCATCTATAGAAACTACATGATGCAATTCATTATAAATAACTAAGTTTCTAATTATTTCTAGGAATCCATCAAAATATTTACTTATTATGTTAACTTTTTCTTCCTAATTTTAGTTTTTTAAAAGTGTGATTTGTTTTATAAGCAATTAAATGTATTTTTCAATTAATTGGAAATGATATAATTAAATTATTCACTAATTAAATAGTAATGTATAAGAAGAGTGAGGAAATCTATGGAAATGACTAATGGCAGTATAGTTTGTAAATCACTTGATGATATTCATAAAGCAGTTAAATTGGTTTATCCAACTAATACTGGGAATGGATCTACCAGTAATATTATCGGAAATAAAGTTAAAGGAACCGATGATCCACAAATATTTAGAGGAGAAGCTAAAAAGTATCCCAATCCAAACAGGACATTAGCAAGTAGATTTGATAGTCCAAATTTATCTGCCATGTATAATGAATATATGGCTGAATTTCCTAAAAAATTTGATAGTTTACCAAAACCATTTGATAAACTATCTTTTATGCAACATTATGGTTTACCAACTAAATTATTAGACGTTACAACTAATGTTGATGTTGCTGCTTATTTTGCTTGTGAAGACAATGATAAGAAGCATTCAACTGATGATGCATACATTTATCAGTGCTTTAGTACAGACTATAGTGATAAAATGACTAGTAATGATTCGAGTAATAGGGCTAATCTTTTGTCTAATGTTGAATTAGTTGAAGGTATTGAAAATAAGAAAATGCTTGAAGAAATTGTGAAGGAAGTAAATAAAAAACATGATTTTGAGGTTGAAGCATTGCAAAAGTACCCTAATAAAAATGTTGATCAGATAAACAATGAAATGGAGAACAGAAAAAAAGAATATTACAATTTGCGGGATGAATGTATTTGTCAACTTAAAGATATTTTAGGAGAAAATTATACTAGTATCATTCGTCAGTGTTGGTTTGGTGATTTACAATTAAATGATCAATTTTTGATTGAACCAAGAAAAAGTAATGATAGAATTTCTGCTCAATCGGGCTGGTTTGTTTATCAATCTGATTCTAGTACAGAAGACGAATTTTTAAAACATTGTCCAATTGTTATTCCTAGTGATTATAAAGAAACTATAATGAATGAACTTGATACAAAGCATATAAATGAAATTGGGATATATCCTAACGAAAATAGTGAATTTGAAACAAAAGCTAGTGAACTAAAGAATAGGTTTCTTTAATAAATAAGTATATAGATAAAAAGTAGAGTTAGTATGTAATACTAACTCTACTTTTTATCTATCGGTAATATTACAGGTTAATTATTTAAATATTTAATCTTTGTACGTCAATTTTTATTTCAATAGCTCGTTCAATTCTTCCCATCCTGATCCACCTGAAATCGGACCGTGATAGTTAGAATTACCACCATCTTGACAGCCAAACAAGTTATTCACCTGTCGGGATATCATTTCCTCCAAACTTCTGATTTTGTATGAATACTCCTCCTGTTTCTTGATAAAGGGAAAAGAGCCGTCCAGATAAATTGGTGTGACGATGTCGTTGAAGTACAGTTCTAATCGGTCGTCGCCCCTGCGAATCACATGATTGAGATTGTGATAGGCGACCCACGACGTGTTGCGCTTGCAATGGTCAATGGGCTTTAAGCGCAGGAGTTGGACGTCATTTCGAACGTACGGGATGTTCTTTCTAATCTGACAGTGACCCGCCAGCGTTTTGATTTTATCAAGGGACAAGTGGTTCTTTTGCCACAGCTCCTTCATTAAGACGTTGGTGGTTTGCTTCACGAGGGTAAAGCCTGAGACACGGTCGACGACGAGGGAATCAAATTGGTTGTGGGCGTCCTTTAAATTAATGAGCAACAGGACCGAGTCCCAGTTAACGGCGTAGGTGGTCAGTTTCCGGTTCACCTGTGACGGTAAAATCGAGTTGATATCGACCGCAAATTCGTTGCGCATCTTTCGCTTAAGTGGTTCACATAGATTCAGTGGTAATTCATTTAGTTCCATGATATCTCTCCTTTTTTGTTCTTTCATTATTAGATACGGACTTTAAGGAGAAATTTTTTATGAATTTCGATTATTTAAAATAAAATCCAATTAGCACGATTAAAAAATAAACCCTAGTGATGATCACTAGGGTTTATTAGGATATCAATGTGTGAAAGATTATTTGAGGTATTTATTGCGCTTGTCAGCAAATCCAAAGATGCCCATCAGAGCGGTGAGAAGTCCGACGATTGATAACCAAGTGGTATTTGATTGTCCGGTTTGAGGAAGGGTCACGTTTGAAATTCCCTTCTTCTGGTTCGTCAGCTTATCAACCTTGACAGATTGACGATAAGCAAGCGGTGAGGTGGTCAAATGATTATCGGCTTGTTTACTGATGCGGTACTTAACTTCGGTTAACGGGGTTACACCGGACGTATTGGCCTGGACGCTTTCAGGACGAACCGTTTCCGCGTGGTTGATGTAAGCTGCCCGTGGTTTCGTGGTCCGTTGCGCGTGGTCAATGGCGTGGTTGATGATTTGAGCGTGCGTCTTTTTGGTCGTGTTTTGACCATTAGTTTGGTTAGCAGCCTGCTCGTCATGAGCCAGTGCGGCTTGGTCCTTTGCCAGGTCACTTTTAGCTTTATCTAAAGCGGCTTGATCGGCGCCCGTTTGTTTTTCAAGGTCGGCTAACTTTGCCTTATCGTTGGCTAGTTTGGCCTTGGCGTTCGCTAAGTTATTGGCTTCATTTTGGTAATTAATCAGTTGTTTTTGTAAGGCGGCCAGTTTAGCTTGGTCATCTTGGAGTTGCTTTTCTGCTTGTTCAAGGGCCTTTTGCTTGTTGATGAGGTCTTGGGTGGCCTTGTCTAAATCACTTTGAGCCTGTTCGTTAGCGGCCGTTGCCTTTTGTAACTTATTTTGATCGTTATGAAGTTGGTTGGTGTCGTTTGCGACCCGCTGTTTGGCTTGGGCTAACTTGTTCTGCAAGCCAGGAAAGGCAGCGTTGTTATGATCGATGGTCTGTTGCTGCTGGGCAATCTGATTGTTTAAGTCGTTGATTTCGGCCTTGGCCTTGTGAATGTTAGCGGACCATTTATCTGGATCATACTGAGTAACTTGCTTTTCATCGTTACCTAATTGATTGGTCAGACGTCCCAGCTTGTTTTGTGAGTTTTCTAGCGTTTGTTGGGCACGTTTGATTGCTCCTTTACAGTCCGAGATTAATTCGAGTGTGTCATCGATTTGGCGTTCAAGTTTTTCGGGAGTCGCGATAAATGTAGCAACTACATTAAACTTAGTCGAATCTTGAATTTGACTTGGGCTAATCAAAACCAAGTGAATTTGACCGTAGTTATCAACACTGATGCCAAGGTATTTGTCGTTATTGACGTTTCCGGTATGCGGGTCGAGACCCAGAAGACTCATCTCGTGAGCATCCGATGCCTTACTGTCATTAAACAGCAAGTTCATAATCATACTGTAGAGTTTGGAGTAGATGGTATCCATGGTGGTGTAGTTGTCAAAGGTCATGTCACCAGGGGTAACGATTTCGTAACCGTCCACTCCGGGATAGACTTTCAGCCCATACTTGGCTGCCAAGTTGTTGATGGCGTTGACGTCATAACCATTTTTGTTATTAATGTTCCAATCATCTTGGTTATAAGCATTTACCAAGTCGTCAACGAATTGGCCCATACTATAACTACCAATTTCAACGTCAGTGGTACCAAACTGTTTGTGGATTTGATTAATGAGCCATTGGACGTATTCTGCCATTTCGAGTTTTTGATTATTGGTGAATTGTGGGGTTTCCTGGCCATTACTGTTAGTCCCGACCTGGACATAATCCTGCTTCGCAATGTCACTTGGTTGATAGTGGTTGGCAGCCATTGCCGCATTATCAAACTGGTTGAACCAGTCGGATGCGTTTTCGTTTGGATGTTGTTGCTTCCATTGCTGAAAGCCCTGTAAGGTCATGCCAGCGGGAATGTGAATGCTTTGCTCAAAGGCACTCTCAGACTGTTTCTCGTCGTTTAAGGTACTCTGAGCGTCACTAAGGGTTGAGTTCCATGAACTAATGTCATCTTGCGCGTTACTAATGTCCTGGTTCGTTTTATTGATGGCATCTTGGTCGTGTTTAACGTTGTTTTCGGCCTCGTCATGCTTTTTCTTAGTGGCGGCTTGCCACTTGTCTAGGTTGTCAAGCGTGGTCTGAGTATCCGCTTTTTGTTGTTCAGCTTGTTCTTGTTTTTGCTGGGCGTCCTTGGTGCTCTGTTCGTTGTTGTCAACGGCACTTTGCGCCTGATTTTGCGCGTCAGTATCGTGGTTTAACTGATTCTGGTCGTTATTAACAGCGTTTTGGGCTTGATTTTGGGCCTGCTGAGTATTATCAGCGTTCTTCTCATCTTTCTCCACGGTCGCCTGGGCGTCATTCTCGGCTTTTTGATCGTTATCAACTTGACTTTGGTCCTTTTTAATGTCGTTATCGGTCTGATTAATTTGGTCCTGAGTCTTTTTGATGTTTTCGGGAGTGGCATCGGCCGCTTCTTTTTGAGCCTGGTCAACGGCAGCTTGGTCTTTGTTTACCACACCCTGTTGATTGCTTACGGCTTGAGAGTCGGAATCGACGTTCTTTTGGTCGGTGTTTACAGCCGTCTTGTCATGGTTGACCTGATTTTGATCAGTTGAGATAGCATTAGACGTGCCATTTTGTTGTTGAATAGTGGGTTGCGTCTGGACGTTTGCACTAGCAGCATTGTTGAATACTCCCACTGCAAACACTCCCGACGCTACCAAAGCGCTTCTAGTAGTAATCCTTAGCCAACGTTTATGTAGCCTTACTGGATTCACGTGCGACTGATGACTATCATCTTTTGATACCTTACAATTATCATACTTAATAAATTTACTCATAACATAAGTCCTTTCTGCTTATAAATTATTTTGCATAATTGATAATACTATAAGGACTTTTATAATACAATTTTTTTAAGTAAAAAGTGATAATTATGTGAGTTTATTTTATTTCAATAAATAAAAACCAGCGCGTAAAGCACTGGTTTAATCATATTCAGTTTGGATTTAAACGAGCCACCAAATAATCAAAGCGATGATGAAGATGATTAAGGCTAATCCGAGCCAGTCTTTATACGTTGGCCGGTGTGGTGTCATCGTGATGGTTATGTGCTTTCCAATTTTCCATTCTCTAGTTTTCATGTCATACCTCCCATATGTAATTGATGATAGTGTGTTATACTAAAAATGTAGTAAGGAGCGAGCGCAAATCGCTCCTTATGGTTGACTATTTGATACTAAAGACAAATGTGAGACTTAGAGAAGGCAATTTGAAGCTGATTTCAAATGTCGTTAATCTAAGTCTTTTGTTGTTTTTAGAGGCCATTAATAAAGTGACCCATAATCTAATGATTATGGGTCACTTTATTCGAAGATAATCTTTTTTATTGGTATAAATGGTCAATTAAATATCTGATAATTTTTTTACATACAAGTTTTGTTTGTTTAGTGTTTTATATGGAATAATGTCTTTATCATTCTTGCCAGATCTAATTTCTAGTCTTCTAAATCCATTTTTACAATAAAAATAGTCTAATTTCGGGTTATCATCAACTTCAACGTAAAGAACTCTTCCACCGCCTAATTTCCAGAGTTCTCGTATTTTGTCGTAAGCTAGAGATAATAAGTCATTACCACTTATTTCTTGACAATATCGATTGTTTTTACTTAATTGTCCTAATAAAATGGAACTAATTTCGTGAGTTCCTTGTGATGATTGTGCGTCCATTGGATTTAATCTTTTTTGAATATTATGAGAAAGTTTATTCCAGTTTTTCCTTGAAATTGTTAAGGGCTTTGTAGAAATGGAGAAATAGCCGATAAGATGTTTTTCATTTGAAAATACTAAAGTTGTTCTTGATAATCCTACCCTTTGAAATTCAATGGATTTAGACTTTAAAAAGTGTTCAACATCTTTATTCTTACTTTGAAAGGTGTTGAACACTTCTGTTATTTCTGGTTCCTTGTAATTCTCTAATAGATCGCCTAAGCTCACAATTTTATACGCCACTAATTATTTTCTCCTAAATAATGAATCAAATTCTTGATGTAAGCTATTAGGATCTTTACTACTAAATTCTTTAACGGGTTTTGTCGTTTTAATATCTACTCTTTTGGATTCGTTTATTGCGTCATATAGTGAACGAGCAGACTTTGTTGTGAAATTAAAATTAGTACTAAAACTTTTAGTTGCCATAATAAACATCCTCCTTATGTCAATATATTGTCTACAAATCACCTTACTATATATCATAAGGTTAAATGACTGTTTTGTCAAAAATGACTTATGAATATTTAATAATAGAGAATTATTAACGTTAAGTCTTAATCATGTGCTACTTTCTCAACAATTCCCGCTTCTTTTGTTCAAACTCTTCTCTAGTAATAATGTCATCGTCCATTAACTTTTTGAATTTGCGAATCTCGTCTGCTTCTGAAACGGGTCCGTGGTCTGTTTCCTTGGAAAAGAAGGTAGTGAGGGTACTCGTCAGCATCCCTACAAAACTAATGCCCACTAACATCAAAACCACGGCAATTCCCTTCCCAATTTCGGTCTTAGGACTAATATCACCGTAGCCGACGGTCGTGGTAGTCGCGATGGCCCACCAGATCGAGTTAGTGAGCGACGTGTTTTCGACGATGGAGTAGAGGCCGGCTGACAATAAGATAATAATCGTACATATGAGTAATAGGTAAATAAAGCCGTTGGTTTTAAGAAACCGTTCGATTCGTTCCTTGAATTTACCAAGGACACCCGCGACCCTGAAAAGTCGGAAGATGCGGGTTAATCGGGTTACCCGAGAGATTTTGAAGAAAGATAAGCCGTACCCAAACGGAATGATTGCGAGTAAATCAAACAGATGAGTTTTTACGTACTGCCATTTTGGTTTGGCAAGCAAGAGCCCACCGAAGTAGTCGACGGTAAAAATCACCCAGATGGCATCGTCAATAGCCACGTATTGGTTCAGCGTCAAGATTAAGCTTATTTAAGAACTGAAGAACGGTCAGCACAATGGAAATTATTGCTAATAAGATAATCAATGCATCGTAGGTATTTCTGATAATTGGTTTAGTCACGTTCACATCACCCATCACATAGTATATATTTATTTTACCAGTCCTTAGGACCATTTATAACAACTTCAAAAGTGTTCACTACCAAAAATGATAGTGAACTCTTTTTATTTTTGTTCTCATATTTGAATTGCTAATAATGTTGTGATACATCAATTTTTATCATGGAATAAAAATTATAATCAGAGAAATTGCACACCAGACGGCGATTATAATCGAATAATGATTATTAAATTATTATGGAAATCACATAATTATTTTTCACAAATTACCTACAAGCAACACTAAAAGTTACAAATATTATGTTATGTAACATATATTTTAAAACCATCTAAATTGTGATGATGTACTCAAATTATTGCCACTCTACGAATTGTTCCGTCTATTATTTTAATTTTTAATAAATTGTTCATAAAATACTTCGTGAATTTTGTTCAAACCACGTTATTCTTGTGAAGTATTAATTAATTACTTGATTGGCAATGGACCTTAACGGCCGTGATTGTAATTATTATTACTTCACAAAGCGTGTTTTTAAATGGAGTGGGAGGAGTTTTTATGTTAAGTAATCCAAAGAAACATTTCAAAATGTATAAAGCTGGAAAGCGGTGGATGGTCGCTGGGCTGGTAACCTTTGCTACCGTGTCTGGTTTAGCCGTCGGAGTAAGTGCTGATACCACCGCTCAACCGGCTACAAATAATGTGAAAACCGATGCACAAGCAGCAGGTAGCGCAGTTCCTGTAAATGCTACTAAAGCTGACCCAACGACAACTAATAATCAAACTCAGGTTGATAAAGCACCGACTGCTAACGAGCAGCAGCCAGATGACCAATCAAATCAACCTGCAGCAACTAATGCGCAAGCGGAATCACAAACGACTCAAAAGAACACCGTTACTCCATCAGCACAAAACCAAAACGGTAACGATCAACCAGCAGTTGCGCAATCAAATGACCAGCAAAATGATGGTCAATCAACTGCCAATCCTGCTAAACAGGACCAATCACAGACTAATAATCAAACGACTGATGCTTCAAATGCTCAGCCCGACAAATCACAAGTAACCGATCAAAAAGCTACCAATCAAAACGCTGATAACCAGGGTGTGAAGCAGCAAACTAACCCGGTCAAAGCCGACCAGCCACAGGTGGACCAAAACAAAGCGGCTGTTGTTCCAACGAATCCAGAACCAAAACCAGTCGAAAAGATTGATGATCAAGCTAATTCAGTTGCTAACAACGTTCAAAATAACCAAGCTGTTCAATTTAACGCTCAACCAGTCAAAAACGTTCAATTAGCTGACCAGACGCAACAGGGAACCTGGGGTTCTGCTAAGTATGTTTATGATGCCCAAACTAGAACACTCTCATTTAATGACAGTGGAGACTTAGGCAACGAATTTCAACTTGATGATTGGTTGCAAGAAAATTATAAACAAGTTCAACACGTTATCTTTAATTCCAAGGTAATTGTTGATGACGCTAACGGTCTCTTTGCTTATTGGAGTGGTGTGCAAGATTATCAAAACTTGTACAACCTTGACACCTCGAACTGTACCAAAATGACCAATATGTTCTTAGACAACCATGCACTTAAGTCGGTCGATTTGACGGGAATGAATACCAGTAATGTAACCGACATGGATGCTATGTTTTACACCAACGCTGGTTTGGATGGAATGACCGGAACTAAACTTGAATATGTAAACCTTGGTGGCATTGATACATCAAAGGTAACTAGATTCTATAACATGTTTAAAGATGATCAATTTTTGAAGCGTATCTACGGTATAAACAAGCTAAATACTAATAGTGCTCAAGTAATGCACAGCATGTTCCAATCTACTTATCGATTGGAAGGATTAGATGTAAGTAGTTTTAATACCAGTCATGTAACTGATATGGCTTACATGTTCTGCGGAACCGGTGTTTTAACTGACGGCTTCAACATCAAAGGTCTTTCAAACTTAAATACTAGTAAAGCAACTGACATGAGTTACATGTTTAACGGTGATCAAAGCATCACGGACCTAAGTGGAATTACCAACTGGGACACTAGTAACGTGACGTCGATGAGTAACATGTTTGCCAACTGCTATGACCTTAAAAGTTTGGACCTTTCTAACTTTGATACCCAAACCACTAACACGACTGACATGCTGGCAAACGATCAAAGTTTAAGTGAACTCAAATTAGGCAATGAAACTGGTTTGCTGGATTCCCATTTGCCAGCGGTTCCTAGTCAATACGCTGGTTGGGTTCAAGTCGACGCCAATGGCCACGTGATTCCTGGTCAAAACGCCTTGTCTTCAGATGAATTAACCAACGGTGAAGCTCATCCCGGAACATGGGTTTGGGGTAATCCAGTTAAAGATGAATCCTCAATTCATGCTCAGGGAATTACTATTTACGCTGGTGATGCTGTTCCAACCAACGCTGCAGCTTATAACGCTGGGGCTACCAATGAAGATGGCACCAAAGCTACCATTACTAAAATCGATACTTCAAAAGTTAATAATCAGGTTCCCGGACAATACCCAGTCACCATCACTTCCTCAAATGGTCAAAGCATGACGGTTACGGTCACTGTTTTAGCAAATCAAGCCAACATTACTGCCCATGGCATCACCATTTACGCTGGTGACAATGTGCCAACCGACGCCGCAGCTTACGGTGCCACTGCAACTAATGAAGATGGAACTCCCGCAAAGATTACCAAGATTGATACTTCGAAAGTTAATAACCAAGTACCCGGACAATACCAAGTTGCGATTTCTGCTTCCAACGGTAAAACCTTCTTTGTTCCGGTAACAGTTTTGGTTAATCAAGCTAACATTACCGCTCATGGCATTTCAATCTATGCCGGCGACGATGTACCAACCGATGCCGCAGCTTACGGTGCCAGTGCAACTAACGAAGATGGAACTCCCGCAAAGATTACCAAGATTGATACTTCGAAAGTTAATAACCAAGTACCCGGACAATACCAAGT